>JAFAHQ010000078.1 GCA_019237135.1 Alphaproteobacteria bacterium | reverse complement strand
TCAGAGCCCGCCGGCCATCCGGAATGACACGGGTGCGGGAAGGGAGGACGGGATGAGGATCTGCTGGTTCAACGACAATCGCCTTGGGCTGGTCGAGGGCGACCGCGTCCGCGACGCGAGCGCGGCGCTCGAGGGGCTGCCCAAGCCCGCCTATCCGTTCCCGCCCAAGGGCGATCCGCTGATCGCCAATCTCGACCGACTAAAACCCGCCATCCTCGCCGCAGCCGAGCGCGGCGCCTCCTTTGCGGTCAGCGAAGTCAATTTCCTCAGTCCGGTCGCGGCGCCGACCAAGATCATTGGCACGCCGACCAACTACCGCGACCACGTCGCCGAGGCGGACCGCCAGCGCGAGGTCTTCGGCGGGCGCTATTCGGGCTCGATCGAGGAGCAAGGGCTGTTCCTCAAGGCGACCAGCGCCTTGGTCGGGCCGGGCGAGGGGGTGCGGCTGCGCTTTCCCGAGCGCCGCACCGACCATGAGATGGAGCTGGGTGTCGTGATCGGCCGGCAAGCCTCCGATATCCGCAAGGAAGAGGCGCTCGACTATGTCGCCGGCTATTCGATCGCGCTCGACATGGTGGTGCGCGGCACCCAGGACCGCAGCTTTCGCAAGTCGATTGACACCTATGCCGTGCTCGGCCCGTGGCTCGTGAGCGCCGACGAGGTTCCCGACCCGCAGAACCTCGACTTCTTCCTCGCCGTCAACGGCGAGGTGAAGCAGAAATCCAACACCAGCTTGATGATCATGGATCTCGCGACGCAGATCTCCTGGGCTTCGACCTATTACACCTTGTGGCCGGGGGACATCATCATGAGCGGCACCTGCTCGGGTGTCAGCCAGGTGAAGCCGGGCGATGTTCTGCATTGCGAGATCGACAAGGTCGCTAGCTGCGAAGTGCGCATTTTCGAATGAGTCGATAGTTACCCTGCCATTTCCCTGCCGGAGCGGCTAAGTTGGGTCTAAGAACTTGATAAAAATGGAGTTTTTGCGCGAACTTGTGATTTTTTCCCGGGTTTCCCTGTCCGGCAGGGAAAACGGGACGGCATCGGGCCGTCAGCAATGGGCGGACCCACGTGCCGATCGCCGCCACCGGGATCAGGCGGCGTCGAGCGCCTGCGAGAGATCGGCCAGGATGTCCTCTTGGTGCTCGATGCCGATCGACAGCCGAACGTAATTTTCGTCGACCCCGGTCTGCAGCTGTTCCTCCGGCGATAGCTGCGAGTGGGTCGTCGTCGCCGGATGGATCGCCAGACTGCGCGCATCGCCGATATTGGCGACGTGGTAAAACATCTTGAGCGCGTCGATGAAGCGACGCCCGGCCTCGCGCCCGCCCTTCAGCTCGAAGCCGACGAGCCCGCCATAGCCTTCCTTGAGATAAGCGTCGGCACGGCGCTTGGCCTCGCCGGTCATCAGGCTCGGGTGGATGACCCGGGTAACTTTGGGATGCTCGGCGAGGAACTTGGTGACGACCATCGTGTTGGCGCAATGAGCCCGCATGCGCAGCGGCAAAGTCTCGAGCCCCTGGATGAACAGGAACGCGTTGAACGGGCTCATCGGCGCGCCGATGTCGCGTAACAGGGTCACCCGCATTTTGAGGATATAAGCGATCGGCCCCAACGGCTTTGCCGCCTGCGTCCACACCGCGCCGTGATAGCTCGGATCCGGCTGGTTCAGGAGCGGGAAACGGTCGGCGTGCTTTTCCCAATCGAAATTGCCGCCGTCGACGACGAGCCCACCGATCGAGTTGCCGTGGCCACCGATGTACTTGGTTGTCGAATGCACAACGATGGCCGCACCGTGCTCGATCGGCCGGCACAGCACCGGGGCCGCGGTGTTGTCGACGATCAGCGGCACGCCGAGTTCGCGCCCGATCCGGGCGACTTCACCGATTGGGAAGACCTCGAGCTTGGGATTGGGCAGGGTCTCGGCGTAATAGCAACGCGTCCGCGCATCAGTCGCACGCCGGAAGCCCTCGGGATCGGCCGGGTCGACAAAGCGGACCTCCATGCCCATCGTCTTCATCATCGTGTTGAGGAAGAGGTTCCAGGTGCCGCCGTAGAGGTCGGTCGAGCTGACGAAATTGTCGCCAGCCTGGCAGACGTTCTGGACCGCGAACAGCGAGGCGGCCTGGCCCGAAGCGAGCGCGAGCGCCGCGGCACCACCCTCGAGTGCGGCAACCCGCTCTTCGAGAACGGCATTCGTCGGGTTCATGATGCGCGAGTAGATGTTGCCGAGCTCGGCCAGCCCGAACAGGTTGGTGGCATGCTGGGTGTCGCGGAACTGGTAGCTCGTCGTCTGGTAGATCGGGACTGCGACGGCGGTCGTCGTCGGATCGCTCCGGTACCCCGCATGGAGCACGAGCGTTTCCGGATGCTGGCTCTTGGTCGGCATTTGATCTCCATCGGGAAAGGGCGCCAAGCCGGTACTCTGCCATGAGCGAGGCCCCAGGGGTAAGCGGCATTCGCAGCAAAATGAAGGATGCGGCGTTTACTTGAATATGACCACAGAGCCGCCAAATTCGCGTGCGCACAGCGGACACGACGCGCCGCCCTCTGCTCCGACGATTGCCGGCCTGCGTGAGGCCGCGGCCCGTTGTACAGCGTGCGCGCTGCATCGGGACGCCACCCAGACCGTGTTCGGTGAGGGTCCCCAGGGGGCGCTCGTGATGCTGATCGGCGAGCAGCCGGGGGATGCGGAGGACCTTGCGGGTCACCCGTTTGTCGGGCCGGCGGGAAAGCTTCTCGACCGCTGCCTCGCCGAGGCCGGCATCGATCGAGAGCGCGCTTACATCACCAACGTCGTCAAACATTTCAAATGGGTGCCGCGCGGACCGCGGCGCATTCACAGCAAGCCGGGAGCGGTCGAAATCGAGGCCTGCTTTCCTTGGCTCAAGGCCGAAATCGCGGCGGTAGCCCCGCGTATCATCGTCGCATTGGGAGCGACAGCGGCGCAAGCCTTGTTCGGAAGAGCATTCCGCGTCACCAGGGATCGCGGTCGACTGGTGCCGTCAGGGTTGGCGCCCTATGCGCTCGCGACCGTGCACCCCTCGGCACTCTTGCGCGCCCCCGACGAGCAAACACGCGATCGCGAAACCCGCAGATTTGTGGAGGATTTGCGCAAGGTGGCGGCCATTGTGACATGATCCGCGAAAGTCTCAAGCAATCGACCGCCGCCTGGATCGCGGCGACAGCGGCGGTCGCTGCCGTGGTGGCGGTCGCCGTCGTAATCGCCGAGTTTTGGAGCGGCATCGGCGATTCGGAAATCAGTGAAGCCGGATGGTTCGCCATGGGTCTCGGGATCGTCGTCACCCTGGCGCTGGGTGTCGGCTTAATGACGCTGGTTTTTTTCAGCAACCGGCGTGGTTATGACGAGACCGCCCGGCGCGATCTGTGATGGCGTTGCGCCAGGTCAAACTCGCCGGCAAAAAATTAACCAATCCAAACCATTGACGTTCAACCTAAGCGTAATCCTGCCTCCGCCGTTGCCTGCATTGCGTAGCGATTTGCGATTGGCTCTTGCGTTCCGCGCGAACCAGTTGCAACCTTGCGGCGCGGGATGCGGGAAAGGAATGGTGCCTTGAAGCGGTCATCAGCCCAATTGGAAGAGCCGAAGCCGGCGCCGAGATATGGGCGCGGTACGGGTGTGCCGAACCCGATCGACGTGCATGTCGGCGCGCGGATCCGCATGCGCCGACTGTTGCTCGGAATGAATCAGGAAACGCTTGCCAACGCGCTGGGTCTCACATTCCAGCAGGTCCAGAAATACGAGGGCGGCGCTAATCGCGTGAGTGCTTCTCGGCTCTCGGCAATGGCTGAGATCCTGGGTGTACCGATCTCCTATTTCTTCGGCGATCTGCAGCAGGAGGACGCTGATCTCAGCCCTGAGGACAAGCAGTGGCGCGAGCAGCTGCAGCGGCCGGAAACCATTGAGTTCATCCGGCTTTATTATGCCATCTCCGACCAGAAGGTGAGACACCAGTTCCTCGAGATGGCAAAGACGGTAGCCGCCACATTCGAGGCCAAGGCCGGATAAATACCGCTAGCGTGCGTTACCACCCTATAGCGTAGGCGGCGCGACGCGGGTCGGCGCCGGCTTCGAGGACGCCGCGGCGGCGGTCGGCCAGGATCGCGCAGACCGCACCAGCGGTCCAGATCCAGTCGGGCCAACGCTGAATTTGATGCCCTCGCCGTGCCAGCTCTTCCGTAACCGATTCGGGAATGCGGCCCTCGACTGCCAGCCGGCCGGGGTAATATTCGAATGGAGCGAAGGACGACGGAAAGCTGTAGGTGGCAAAACGTGGCGACTCGATCGCCGACTGCACGTCTTGGCCAAAAGTGAATAGATTTAGCAGCACCTGCAGCATGGCCTGAGTCTGGACGTCGCCGCCCGGCGTCCCGAAGGGCAGAAATTGATCGCGGCCTTTGATAGCTAGCGCCGGATTGGGTGTCAGGCGCGGCCGCTTGCCTGGCGCAACTCCCGCGGGATGGCGCGGGTCGGGACGCGATTGCGATCCCCGGTTGGAGGGGATGAGCCCGGTCCCAGGCACCACCGGCGAGCCATAGGAGCCGTCGCTCGGGGTTGCCGAGAACAGATTGCCGAACCGGTCGGCGACGCAGACATAGGAAGTGTCGGGCTCGGGGTTGGGATCGCCGATGCTCGCGCGGAAGCGCGCTCCCGCCCGACCGAGATCCCCGGGCGGCGGCATCTCGGGGAAGGCGCGGTCCGACCGGATCAGCGTCTTGCGCTCGGCGGCGTATTCCGACGAGATCAAGCTCGCAAGCGGCACCTCTACCAAGGCCGGATCGCCGTAATAGGCCTCTCGATCGGCGAAGGCTAGCTTCAACGCCTCGACCACGTGGTGGATGTAGTCAGGGCTGTTCTGCCCGTGGCAAGAGAGGTCGGTTCCTTCGAGCAATGCCAGGGTTTGCAGAAGCACCGGTCCCTGGCACCACGCGCCGCAGGTGAAGACTTCAAGATCGCCAAAGCGGCGTCGCTCAGGCGGGCCGACGGGAGAGCGGTACTCAGCGAGGTCCTCCGCTGAGAGCAACCCGCCCTCCTGCTTCATGAACGCGACGATCTTACGGGCGATATCGCCGCGATAGAATGCGTCGCGCGCTCCTTCGAGCCCAGCTTCGCGGCCTCTCGAGGCTGCGGCGCGCTCTTCGTCGGCCATGTATTGCAATGACGCCGCGAGATCGGTCTGGCGGAACACCTCACCCGTCTCGGGTAACCGCCCATTTGGCAGAAAGATCGCTGCTGTCGACGGCCAGGCGCGGTGATCCGTCTCGTGCCGCTTCAGGCTCGCGGCCATCAGCGGATACATCGGAAAGCCCTCGCGCGCCAAACGGATCGCGGCCGCCGCGACCTCGCCAAAGCTCATCGTGCCGTAGCGCCGAAGCGCCGTGATCCAGGCGTCGGGCGCGGCGGGCACCACCGTACGCAGCACCCCCTTCGGGATCTTGCCGGCGTGCTCGCGCTGGAACAGCTCAGGATCGAGCGCCTTCGGCCAGGATCCTAGGCCGGCGATGGTCACCACCTCCTGCTTGTCGGCGAGATAGATCATGATCGGTGCCACCCCGGCGATATCGACGAGATCGCTTTGCAGGACACCGAGCGCAATCCCGGCGGCACAGCCGGCGTCGATGGCGTTGCCACCAGCTTGCAAGATGTCAAAGCCGGCCGTGGCGGCAAGATAGTGGCCTGCCGAGATCGCATGCTGCGTCACGGCGATCGTCGGCCGATGCGGAAAAGATGCGGCCATGGCTGTCCCTTTGCGCGGTGCTCTCGATGCGCCACAGTAGCGCTTGTCCGGGCGGGGATAGAAGGGGTGTTGTAGAGGGGCATGGAGAGATGGGCATGAGCGACTTCGATCTCGTAATCTGTAACGGCACGGTGGCGACCGCGGCCGATACCACTGCCTGCGATATCGGCATCAAGGACGGCGTCGTGGTAACCCTCGGCAAGAACCTAGGCCGCGGTGCGCGGGAGATCGATGCGACCAAGCGTCTGGTTCTACCGGGCGGTATTGACAGCCACTGCCATATCGAGCAGCGCTCGTCCGCCGGGGTTGTCTGCGCAGACGATTTTTACAGTGCAACGGTGTCGGCTGCGTTTGGCGGAACGACCACGGTCATCCCGTTTGCTGCGCAACATCGCGGCCAGTCCTTGCGTCAGGTCGTGGAGGAGTACCACGCAGCCGCGGGTCCTAAAGCGGTGATCGACTATGCCTTCCATCTGATCATCTCGGATCCGTCCGAGCAGGTCATGGGGCAGGAACTGCCGGCGCTGATCCGCGATGGCTACACTTCGTTCAAGGTCTACATGACCTATGATCTGCTGGCGCTCGACGACCGGCAAATGCTCGACGTCCTGTCGGTGGCACGGCGCGAAGGGGCGTTGGTCATGGTTCATGCCGAGAATCACGAGATGATCAAATGGCTGACGAGCCGGCTTTTGGACCGCGGTCTCGGCGCCCCGCGCTACCACGCAGTCAGCCACGCCCGTCTGGCCGAGGGCGAAGCGACAAACCGCGCGGTGGCCCTATCACAATTGCTCGACGTACCGATCCTGTTGGTTCATGTCTCGGCCTGCGAGGCGATCGAGGTGATCCGCAATGGCCAGACCAGGGGCCTCAAGATCTACGGCGAGACCTGTCCGCAATATCTCTTTCTGACCGCCGATGACCTCGCCAGGCCGGGCGTCGAGGGCGCCAAATTCTGCTGCAGCCCGCCGCCGCGCGACCGTGCGGCGCAACAGGCGGTATGGACCGGGCTTCAGAACGGGACCTTCCAAGTGTTTTCCTCCGACCACGCCCCCTATCGCTTCGATGGCTCAGGTAAGCTGCCGCGCGGCGATCGGACGACCTTCAAGGAGATCGCCAACGGCGTGCCCGGGATCGAATTGCGGCTGCCGTTACTCTTTTCCGAGGGAGTCGGGCAGAAGAGGCTCGACCTCAACGCGTTTGTTGCCTTGACCGCAACCAACCACGCCAAGCTCTATGGGCTCTATCCGAAGAAGGGCACGATCGCGGTCGGCAGCGACGCAGACATCGCGATCTGGGACCCAGAGCGCGAGACCAGGATCACCGCCGGGATATTGCACGACAATGTAGGCTACACCCCTTACGAAGGCCGCCGATTGCGCGGCTGGCCGGTGACGGTATTGAGCCGCGGTCGGATCGTTGTCGAGGACGGAAAGCTTTCTGCACCGCGAGGAAGCGGCCAATTCCTGCCATGCGCCTTATCCGAGGCGGCAAAGCCTTTGGGTGTGCCGGTGCCCGAGCTTGCCTCAGCCTCTGTCGCCGGCGCCGTCCTCGTCTGAAGGGGGAGCTTCGTGTCTCGCAAATTGAAGGCAGCTGTTGCCCAGCTGGGTCCGGTCCACCTTGCCGATACGCGGGCCGCCGTGGTTAAGCGGCTGATGGCGCTGATGCGCGAAGCGCATTCCGGTGGCGCCGAATTTGTCGTCTTCCCTGAGCTCGCGCTGACGACCTTCTTCCCCCGCTATTGGATGACCGACCAGAACGAGATCGACCGGTTCTTCGAGCGCGAGATGCCCGGCCCGCAGACCCGGCCATTATTCGATCTCGCTCGCAGGCTCGGCGTCGGCTTCTATCTGGGCTATGCCGAGCTGACCCAGGAAAAGGGCGAACTTCACCGCTATAACACCTCGATCCTCGTCGAGCGTGATGGACGGATCATCGGTCGCTACCGCAAGGTCCACCTCCCGGGGCATTCGGAGCACCTGCCGAACGCACCCTTTCAACATCTAGAAAAGCGCTACTTCGAGGTTGGCAACGAGGGATTCAAAGTGTGGCGTGCCCTCGACGCGATCGTTGGTATGTGCATCTGCAACGACCGGCGCTGGCCGGAGACGTTCCGCGTCATGGGGTTGCAAGGAGTCGAGATCGTGGCCCTCGGCTACAACACGCCGACCGAGAACATCCACCATCCCGAGCCCGTGCATCTGCGCATGTTCCACCACCTAATCTCGATGCAGGCGAACGCCTACCAAAACGCCGCTTGGATCCTCGCGGCGGCGAAAGCGGGCAAGGAGGATGGTTATGGTCTGATCGGCGGCTCGGTGATCGTCGCGCC
>JAFAHQ010000395.1 GCA_019237135.1 Alphaproteobacteria bacterium | reverse complement strand
GTCCAGAGGGTCGCCGCGGTAGATCAGACCGTAATTCGGCAATGATTGAACCGGCCGCTGGTCGCGGGGTCCGGCATCGATCAACATATTCCGCCCGCCCGAGGTCGGGATCGGGAGGTGCGGGTCGTAGTCGTAGCTTCGTGGCGCACCGCTGGGACCGTCTGCGGCAACGCTGCCGTCGCCGCGCAAGTAGAGACGGTGGGGGCTCGTCCCCGGCGGCGGCCAACGCTCGGCGTAACACCAATCGTCAGGGACATAGGTAACCCGGTCGTCGATCCAAGCGCGCGGCGAATAATATACGGGCGGCGCTTCCATGATGCCGTTTGCTACGCCCTTCAGCCAGTAGTCGAACCATTCGAAATACGGGTCGTGGGGCCAAAAATTGCTGGCGTAAACAAACGAGTGCTCGTTGGGGCCGATCCATAGTTTCTGGGTACCCGTACGGGCCTGAATGTCGCTGAATGCCGCCAGCACGCTCGTCTGGAAGATGTCGTACCAGGTGGTGACGTGAAACCCAGGGATATCGATCGTGCGGCGAAAATTATGCCGCGCGCGGAACGCATCGGGTGCCGGATGCGTGATGATCTCGTCAAGAAAGGGCTGCCAGGTGGCGAAGTCCGGATACCCGGTCAGCGGCAGTCGCATCCAATCCGCCGAGCGGACGTATGGCGGGTCGGCGTGGCGCGCGGCATCGAGGCGGGCATAGCGCGCTGACGCTGCGCCGGCGGCCGAGTCGAGCTCCGGCCCGCTGATGCCAAACCGCCTCGTGACCGCCTCACGGTGCGAAGGTGAGAGACCCGGGATGTTGCGGGCTACCCACAGCCACAGCCGTTCCATCTCGATCGATTGGCCCTCATAGACCACATCGTCGTAGATGCTGGAAGCGCCGGCTTGCGCAAAAAAAGCACGAAGGCTCGGATGCCGCGTCGATGCGGCAGCGAAGGTGGTGGAGGCGCCCGCGGACGAGCCCGACATGCCGACCATCTGATTGGTCCAGGGCTGGGCGGCGATCCATTCGAGCGTATCGTGGCCGTCCGCAGCGTCGTCGGCGTAAACGCGGTCTTCGCCTTCAGAGCCGTAGCGGCCGCGGGTGTCTTGGTAGACCGCGGCATAGCCGCGGGAGACTATGTTGCGCCAGCCGCGCAGGATTGAACCGCGGAAGGGCTCTTCAACGCTCGGCACCCACGCTTTGGTGCAATCGGTCTTGTCGTAGGCATCGGATGCGGCGATCCCATATGGCGTACGATGCAGGATAACCGGCCAACACGGTCCGCCGCTCTCCGGCAGAAACACGAAAGTGTTGAGCCTCGTGCCGTCTCGCATCGCCACCATGGCCTGGAAAGCCCGAGCACCGGCTCGATGGGCGAGCTCCATGGCTATGCTCCATCAAAAAAAGAGCCGGTGATCATACCGGCTCTTTGACCTTAGCAGCGTGTAATTGCTCAGCGCGGCGGCATCCTTAAAAAAGCGCGAGACCTCCCATACTCGGATGCCATTCCTTGCGAATTTGCTCCTCTACCGAAAGACCGGACAGCGTAAATGGGGCATGAACCGTGCCCTTGGTCTTCTCGAATACCGCGCGGACCAAATGATCGATGGTCGCCTTTTCCCGAAGGTGCCGTCGCTTCGTGCGACGTCGAGATAAGGTTACCTTGGCCATGCATGGACCTCCGATCTCTAGGCGGATTTGGTTGAACCGCTTACCGCGGGGGACGGCAGCTGCGTCAAACTGGCGCAGAGAAAAGACCCGACTTACGGCAAAAAAAAGGCGGCCAGACCCGAAATCGGTTTACATACTGATACATCCTGGCTTCCCGCTTGCCGCCAGCGAACACGTGCGAACGCGCCGTCTGTCGCTTAAAATCGCCTCGCCCAACCGACAGCCGGGAGAGCGACGATGCAGTACGGCCTCTTTACGATGCCCTCGCACCCGCCGGAGCGTGGCCTGTTCGACGGTCATCGCTGGGACCTGCAGACCCTGCGTTGGGCAGACGAGCTCGGCTTTGCCGAGGCGTGGATCGGTGAGCACCACACGGCACCTTGGGAGCCGCATCCCTCGCCCGACCTCCTGATCGCGCAGGCGCTGATGGAGACCCGGCACATCCGGCTTGCGCCGGGCGGTTTTCTGCTGCCCTATCACCACCCCGCCGAGCTGGCGAACCGCGTCGCGATGCTCGACCACATGGCCCAGGGCAGGCTCAATTTCGGCGTCGCTGCGAGCGGTCTGCCGAGCGACTGGGCAATGTTCAACGTCGACGGCAACGCCGGACAGCACCGCGAGATGACGCGTGAGGCGCTGGACATCATTTTGAGGTTGTGGACCGAGGAGGAGCCGTTCGACTACCAAGGCAAATTCTGGAAGGTGACCAAGACCGATCTGATGCTGCGGACGTTGCGGCCGCATATCCGGCCGTTGCAGAAGCCGTACCCGCCGATCGGCGTCGCCGGCGTCAGCAAGGGCTCCGATACCTTGAAGCTTGCTGGTGAGCGCGGGTTTCTGCCGATGAGCCTCAACCTGAACCCCGGCTACGTCGCCAGCCATTGGGAATCGGTTGAGGAAGGAGCGCGTCGCACCGGGCGTACGCCGCGCCGCGCCGACTGGCGTCTTGTGCGCGAAATCTTCGTCGCCGAGACCGATGCCGAGGCTTGGCGGTTGTCGGTCGAGGGAATGATGGGCCGGATGATGCGCGAATACTTCCTGCCGCTGTTAACCGATGTCGGCGTCATCCAATTTCTGAAGCACGACCCCGACGTTGCCGACAGCGACGTCACACCGGAATATTGCGGCCGGAACAATTGGCTGATCGGGTCGCCGGCGACAGTCGTCGAGAAGATCGAGCGGATGTACGACGAAGTTCATGGCTTTGGCGCGCTGCTCCTGTTCTGTTTCGATTACAGCGAAGACCCCGGTGCCTGGCACGAATCGATGCGGCTCCTGGCCGAAGAGGTGATGCCGAAAGTCGCTCATCTCGTTCCGAAAAATTAATGCTTAGCGCGCACGCTCAGCGTCCCTGGCGCTGAAGCGTTGTTTGGCTGCCGGATGTCGGTCTAGGAAGGGCCACTTGCCGATCCCATATCGAAATCCGGTCCGCGTTGCCTCGTACGGTTGCGCAGTGCCCGGGGATGAGGCAAGCTGTCGCACGCCGAGGGCGGCCATGCAGGGTGCAGATGGCGGATCAAGCGAAAGTGAAGATGATGCACGAAGCCAAGGGCTCATATAACGAGTGCCGGTGACCGGGCGAGCCAGCATAGGAAACTGTGCGCGACGACAACAATAAAAGTCGATTGAGCGCCGATCCGCTCGCCAGGAGGAGCCTAGTGCAGCCTACCGATATCAGCGTTCCGGACTATTTTCACAAAGTCGTCGATTGCCAATGGGCCTGCCCAGCCCATACGCCGGTACCGGAATATATCCGGCTGATCGCCGACCGGCGCTACACCGACGCCTTCATGGTCAATTGGTGGTCGAACGTCTTCCCAGGAATTTTAGGACGCACCTGCGACCGTCCATGCGAGCCCGCCTGCCGCCGCGGCCGGGTCGAAAAGCAGCCGGTAGCGATCTGCCGGCTGAAGCGCGTCGCCGCCGACAACAAGGGCGACATCCGCCCGTATCTGCCAAAGATCCCGTCGGAGAAGAACGGCAAGCGCATCGCCCTTGTCGGCGCCGGGCCGGCCTCGCTGACCGTTGCCCGCGATCTGATGCCGCTCGGCTATCACTGCGTGCTGTTCGACGGTGACGCGAAGGGTGGCGGGATGATGCGCACCCAGATCCCGCGTTTCCGCCTGCCTGAAACGATCACCGACGAAGAAGTCGACCTCATCCTCGAGATGGGCGTCGAAACCCGTTTCGGGGAATCGGTTAAGAGCCTAAAGGCACTGCTGAGCCACAATTGGGATGCGGTCTTTGTCGGCTGCGGAGCCCCGCGAGGGCGCGATCTCGACATCCCTGGCCGCCAGGAGGCTAGAGACCATATTCATATCGGCATCGACTGGCTTTCCAGCGTCTCGTTCGGGCATATCGACAAGATCGGCCGCCG
>JAFAHQ010000275.1 GCA_019237135.1 Alphaproteobacteria bacterium | reverse complement strand
GCCGCCGGATAGGCGAGGTTCTTGGGGCTAAGCGACAGGCCCGTGATGTGCGCATGAGCGTCGATCAGGCCAGGCATGACCGTTTTGCCGGCAACGTCGATCTGTTGCGCGTCGGGGAGGTCGATCGGATCGCGTGTCACTGCCTCTATGCGATCGCCTTTCACGAGGATGTTGAAGCCCGGCTGCAGCTCGGTGTGTCCATCGAGAACGACATTGGCGTTTTTGAAGAGAAAGCTCAGCATCGTTCTGTCTCGCAGGAACGCCTCCTCCAGCCTTGGTCGCCGCTCAACGCGATCGTCTATTCGAGTCCTGAAAGCTGGTCTGCGACGCCATTCTTTGCCGCGCGGCGCCCTTTATCAGCGCCGCACCCTTCTCGGCGATCATGATCGTCGGTGCGTTGGTGTTGGTCGAGGTGACCGCCGGCATCACCGAGGCGTCGATGACCCTAAGCCCGTCGAGCCCGTGCACCTTGAGCTCGTCGTCGACGACTGCCATCGCGTGGCTCCCCATCGTGCAGGTGCAGCTCGCGTGATAGCAGGTGCTGCCGTTCCGCCGCGCGTACTCGAGCAATTCGTCGTCGCTCTGGACCTGGGGGCCGGGCAGGCTCTCCTCCTGAACAAACTGCTTCAACGCGGGTGCGGCGAACATCTTCCGGGCAAAGCGCAAACCGCCGATGATCGCCCGCCGGTCGGCTTCCTCCGACAGGTAGCGCGGGTTGATCGCCGGCATGTCGCCGGGGCGGTTCGACCTGGCCTCGACATAACCACGCGACAGCGGCCGCATCTGCCAGGCGCCGGCGCTGAGCCCCGGTGTCTCCTCGAGCTCGCCGATCTGGCCGCCCTTGAAGCTGCCCGGGGCAAAGGTGCATTGCATGTCGGGGGTCGCCGACTCCTCCAGCACCTTGACCGAGGCCGCGACGATCGACGGGCTGTAGGTCAGCATGCCTTTTCCGGTGAAGAGCCAGCGCATGACCTCGCCGGCGAGCGGCAGGCCGCGCGAGCGCTCATTGGCGGTCTGGGCGCCGACCACCGGATAAGAGACGCGCGCGGCATAGTGGTCCTGCATGTTCTTACCGACGCCGCGCGATTCATGCACGACGGGGACGCCGATCTTCGCGAGATGCTCGGGATCGCCAACCCCCGACAATTGCAGGATGTGCGGTGAGCCGACAGCACCCGCCGACAGGATCACCTCGCGCGCCGCATCGGCCCGCTCGACCGCCCCGCCCGGACCACCGCGCGAGAATTCGATGCCGGTCGCCCGCTTGCCGTCGAACAGGATGCGATGCACCAGTGCGTGGGTGGCGAGCTCTAGGTTTGGCCGCTTCAGCGCCGGATGCAGGTAGGTGCGCGCGGCGCTGGCGCGGCGCCGGCCGCCGCGCGTCTGCTGGCACCAGCCAATGCTGTCGCCGGCACCGGGCGGCAGATCGTTGACGTCCTCGCGGTATTCGAGCCCGATCTGCTTGCCTGCCTCGAGCACCGAGGAACAGATCGCCGGCCGGTCGATCTTCGAGGTGAAGAGAGGCCCCTCCTTGCCGCGCACCGCGCTCCCCTCGCCTTCCCAGCGCTCGGCTCCGCGGAAATAGGGCAGGCAATCGTCCCACGACCAGCCACGATTGCCGAGCTGCGCCCAGTGGTCATAATCCTCGGGTTGGCCGCGGATGTAGATCAGCCCGTTGATCGAGGACGAGCCGCCGATCACCCGGCCGCGCGTATAGACGATGGCGCGGCCATTGGTGCCGGGATCAGGCTCGGAACGGAACTTCCAGGTCAGGGTATCGTGGTCGAGCATCTTGAAGAACCCGGCCGGGATGTGGATCAGCGGGTTCCAGTCGCGCCCGCCCGCCTCGATCAGCAACACCCGCGTGCCGGGGTCCTCGGTCAGCCGGTTGGCCAGCACGCAGCCGGCCGAGCCCGCCCCGACGATAATGTAATCCGCCTGCATATTCCGCCCTCCCCGAGCCTATGGTTCGGTCCACTGCCGGACTGCTCATTCGCGCGCCTAGTCTAGCGCATCGCGACCGTAGCGGAAGATGCCTGAGCGGCATTGCATCTCCAGAGCCGATCGAGGCATGCTGCGCCGGGTGCACGGAAAGGGTAGCATGAACGATCCCGTGGATGTGCTGATCATCGGCGCCGGCGCGTCGGGTGCTGCTGTGGCGTGGAGCCTCGCCGAGACGAAGATGCACATCCTCTGCCTCGAGCAGGGCGGCTGGATGAACCCGGCGACCTTCCCAAGCACCGGCCGCGACTGGGAGGCTCGCTTCTTTGGCGACTATTCCCCGAGCCCCAACATCCGCGCCCGGCCCGAGGACTACCCGATCAACGACGACAATTCGCCGATCAAGGTCGTCAACTTCAATGGCGTGGGGGGTGGCACCGTCATGTACACGGCGCATTTTCCCCGCCTGCATCCGTCCGACTTTCGGGTGAATAGCCTCGATGGCGTGGCCGAGGACTGGCCGATCGATTACGACACCTTGGTCCCGTTCTTCGAGGAGAACGACCGGATGATGGGGGTCTCCGGCCTCGCCGGAGACCCCGGCGTGCCGCCAAGAAACCCGCCGATGCCGCCGCTGCCGCTCGGGCGCTCCGGCACCATGCTGGCGAAGGCGATGAACCGGCTCGGCTGGCACTGGTGGCCGTCGGATACCACCGTCGCGACCGTCGATTACGAAGGCCGGGCCCGCTGCATCAATCTCGGCCATTGCACACCCGCGTGCGCGCAGGGAGCCAAGGCGAGCACCGACATCACCTATTGGCCTGCGGCATTGCGCGCCGGCGTCGAGTTGCGCACGCATTGCCGGGTGCGCGAGATCACGACCGACGAGCAGGGTATGGCGGCAGGTGTCGTGTACTACGACGCGGACGGTATCGAGCAATTTCAGGCGGCGCACGTGATCGTGCTCGCCTGCAATGGCGTGGGGACGCCGCGGCTGCTCTTAAATTCGGCCTCCGGGCGGTTCCCGAACGGGCTCGCCAATTCCAGCGGGCTGGTCGGCAGGAACCTGATGTTTCACCCCTACGCGCAGGTCTACGGCTATGTGGCCGAGGAGACGGACAGCAACCGCGCTCCGCCGATCTGCCTGTGGAGCAAGGAGTTCTACGAAACCGACCTCTCGCGCGGCTTTGTGCGCGGCTACACGTTTCAGTTCGGCCGCGGCGTCGGGCCGGTGGCAGAGGCGGTCGCCAGCGAAGCGAAGGGCCTTCTGCCCTGGGGTGCCGGGCATCACGACGCCTTCCGGCGCCTCAACGGTCATCGCCTCGGCATGTCCGCGATCTGCGAGGACCTCCCCGAGGAACACAATCGCGTCACACTCGATCCGGTGCTGAAGGACAGCCACGGCATCCCGGCGCCGCGGATCGACTACACACTCGGAGAAAACACCGCGCGGATGATGGAGCACGGCATCGCCCGCGCGAAGGAGATCCTCGCCGCGGCGGAGGCTACCGACATCTGCGTCAACAGCCCCATTCTGTACGGCGGCTGGCACCTGCTGGGCACCGCCCGCATGGGCGAGGATCCCGCCCGCTCGGTCGTCAACCGCTGGGGCCGGTCGCACGACGTGAAGAACCTGTTCATCGTCGATGGCAGTCTGTTCGTCACCTCCGGCGGCGTGAACCCGACATCCACGATCCAAGCCTTGGCGCTCTACATTGCCGATCAGATGAAGCAGCGCCTGGCCAATCTGTTCGACTGAGTCGAACCATGTCCACCGACGGTCCCCTCACCCCGACTCAGAGCGACGACTTGCGCGCGATAGCGGCCGTGATGATCCCCGCCAGCACGGAATTCGATGTGCCGGGTGCCGATGATCCGGTGATCCAGGCCGACATCGTGACCACCCTCGGCCGCGACGCGTGTCTCGTGCGGGAGGCGCTGGACGAGCTGGCATGCCTCGCCAGCGCACCGCTTGCCGCTCTCGACCCGGCACGGCGTGAGGCGGTGGCAATGGAGTTGCGTGCCAAGGGCGGGGCTGCGGTGGAGACGCTGACCCGGGTTGTCCTGCAATGTTACTATCGCGACGATCGCGTCGTCCGTTCGCTTGGACTGGAGCCGCGGCCGCCCTATCCAAGGGGGCATGTCCTGGAGGATGGCGACTGGTCGCTGCTCGACCCCGTCCGGGCGCGGCCGCCGATGTGGCGACGCGCGTAACCCTCAAGGAGGAACCCCATGCCGTTTTATGAAAATGGCAACGTCCGCATCCGCTACGAGGAGACCGGTTCCGGTTTCCCGCTGCTGGTCACTCCCGGCGGGGGATTGAACTCCCGGGTCAGCAATTGGCCGACCGCGGTGTTCAACGCTCCCGAGGCCTTTAAGAACGACTTCCGCTGCATCACGATGGACCAGCGCAACGCCAATGGCGGCGAGAGCACCGGACCGATCCCGATGGGCGACCCGTGGGATGCCTTCGCCGACGATCAGCTCGGGCGGATGGACCACCTCGGTATCCGCGAGTTCTTCTATATGGGCTACTGCATCGGCGGCTGCTTTGCCGGCAAGCTACTCCAGCGAGCGCCCGAACGTGTCGTCGCGGCCGTGTTTTGCCAGACCGAGGGCCACCGGCCGGAGGACCCGACCGTCATGTATCGTCACGGAAAGGAGAATTGGGTCCCCGAGTTCCTCGCCCGCCGGCCCGACGTGACGATCGATACGATCGAGAAGTACCTGCACAACCTCTACGGCGTGCGGCCCGATTTCCTCTACAGCGTGTCGCGCGATTTCATCAAGAATTGCCGGACGCCGATGCTGGTGCTGCCGGACGACGTACCGGCGCATCCGCTGCAGACCTCGATCGATGTCGCCTCACTGGCGCCAAACGCCGAGATCACGGTGTTCCCGTGGAAAGAGCCTGCGGACCTCAAGGAGCGGACCATCAACCGGGTGCGCAGCTTTCTCAAGGCGCAGGTGCCCATGAGAGCCGCCGCCCAATAGAGGAGGCGTAAGTCCCTATCAGCACGGTGTAAGGAGAAAACCCATGCCGTTTTACGAAAAAGGCAATGTTCGCATCCACTACGAAGAGGCCGGCTCCGGCTTCCCGTTGCTGGTCATTCCCGGCGGTGGGCTCAACTCGACGGTTTCGGGCCTCGCGAACCACCCCTTCAACCCGATGGAGGAGTTCAAGGGGGAATATCGCGTTATCGCGGCGGATTTGCGCAACGCCAATGGCGGCCAGTCCACGGGACCGCTCGAGATCGACCGCCCGTGGGACGCCTATGCCGATGACCAGCTCGGGGTGATGGATCACCTCGGCATCCGGGAGTTCATGGTGCTGGGTTTCTGCATCGGCGGCCCCTTCATCTGGAACCTGTTGAAGCGGGCGCCGGGACGTGTCATCGCCGCAGTATTGGCGCAGCCGAGCGGCTTTCGACCGACGATGCCCGATCTGTTCTACCAGAACAACATCAAGGGCTGGGCGCCGGCATTGTGCGAACGCCGGCCTGACATCACGATGGAGAAGGCCGGCGCTTTCCTCGAGAAAATGTATCGCGCCAACGCCGATTTCGTGTTCACTGTGACGCGCGATTTCGTGCGCAACTGCCACGCACCGATACTGGTCCTGCCGGACGACGTCCCCGCGCACCCCTACGCGGTGGCTTTAGAAAGCGCACATCTCGCGCCCAATGCGCAGGTTAGCATCTATCCTTGGAAGGCGAACCCGGAGCAGATCCAGCTCGCGCTGCGCCACGTGCGCGCGTTTCTGCGGGCGCACCAACCTGCGCTCCGGGCGCATCAGCCGATGGCTGATGCCGCCCAATAGAACGGCCGTGGCCTATGACCGGGGCGGCAGGGACCACCTCTGCCGCTCCGTGACGCTTCTGCCGAGCGGACACGTAAAGCTAGGGCGATTGCGTCATCTGTGCCGGAGAAATACGAACCAATCGATTTCTTCAGTGACGGGATAGCTACCGCCCCTACCAGATCCACCGGATCCAATGCGGCAGGACAATCCCGGATCGCAGCCTCACCTTGGTAAAGAGCGGTAGCGGGGTTTCCCCTTCGGCGAACTCGATCCTGAGGACCTGTTGTCGTTCGACCGGCGAGAAAGCTCCTTGGAATTCGCGCGGCAAGGCCGCAGCAATCGGCTCCACCCGGGCCACGATCCCTTCGGCCGTCTGCAGACCGGTCTCGATCGTGACCCCGTCGCCAGGCTTGATGTCGTGCAGCCCGCCAGTCGGCAAATAACCGAGCACATACCGCTGCTCGCCATAAATCTCGAAGAGCGGCTCGCCGGCACGCACGACTGCACCCTGTTCGGCGGCAACGCGGCCGACGATACCGTCGATCGGCGACCGCATGCGTCCTTCACCGTACAGTCTGCGTAGCTCACCGATCGCAGTCCGGGCCTCGCCCAGTACTCCGGCGAGCGAGCCGACCTCGTCTTCGATGACGCGCTTCTCCGCCTTAAGACCGCCCAGGTCCTGCTCGCTGCGGTATTCGGTCTCTACGGCGGCTGTGCGTTTGTCGATTGGCAGCAATCCGCGCCCCATCAGGGTTTCCAGCTCCTTGCGCGCATTGGCGGCGATCAGGTGCCGGGTCTCGGCGAAGCCGAGGATGGCGTCGACCGTTTCACCGCGGACCCGCAATTCGCTCAGCCGCACCTCGCGCGACGCCAATTCGCCGGTGAGGCGAGCAATGGCCTCAGTCACCGATTGCGAAGAAACGATTGCAGCGATGTCGCCGGCGCGGACATGATCGCCTTGATGCACGCGGATCTCGCGGATAGTCACCGGAAATTCCGCGGCTATGACAGCGGGGTCGCCGACCACCAATCCTTCACTGCGCAAATAGAACAAGCTGCCAACAAAGATGTCGCCCAGCACCGCGGCAAGCCCGACCACACCGGCGATGTAGATCCAGCGGATCACCGCTTGGCGGCGACGGCGCGGTTCGTTCGGCAGCGAATCGGCGACTCGTCGAAACTTGAGACGGCGCATCACACCCTCACTGCGCGTCGCATAACGCGGGCCGGCACATAGGGGTCACGATAAGAGGCCCGGAAAATCAGTTCCTGAAATATTGCTATGAGCCGGACAACTCGCAGCAGAAGTTGCAGGAGCGTGTAGAGCGGCAGATAAATCGTCATGCTGAGAGGACGCTCCACCCGTACTGCCGCCGCGGCGATGACGGCAACGAGATCGATAATCAGATAGCCAACGATCGTGGCGCCGATGAGGGTCAGGGCAAAGGCTCCGAAATGCCACCACAACCAGACGAGATACACTGGGAACGCAAGTGATAGGAGAAATTGAAAGATGAGAACGTCCAGGGAGGCCAAGACATCAAAAGCCCGGAAAGTCGACTGGCGGGGATCGAACACGGCGCGGTATTTGCGGAACCATATCGTGACGATTCCACGGTCCCAGCGCAGCCGCTGCGCGATCAGGGCCGGCACAGTTTCCGGCACCTGCGTCAATGCCCGCGCCTCGGGCGCGAATTGGATGCGCCAGCCGGCGCGGCGAAGCTTCATGGTAAGATCAGCATCTTCGCCGACTTCGACGTCCTGACCGCCGACGCCTTCGATCGCGCTGCGACGAAACGCGCCGAAAGCTCCCGACACCATCGATAAGATGCCGAGCGCATCTGCCACACGCCGACCAAGCGAGACGCTGATCCCATATTCGATCGCCTGACAGCGCGTGACCAGGCTGGCGCATTCGTTCCGGACGCCGAGGTCTCCGCCGACCGCCCCTAACCGGGGATCAGCGGCAAAATAGCCCAGCATCACCGCCAACGCGTCTCGGTCGAAGCTGGTATCGATATCGGCGATGACGATGATGTCGCCGGTGCAGGCGCCAAGCCCGAGGTTCACAGCGGCGCTCTTGCCGCCGCGATGTCTCACCCGGATCACTTCGTCGACCAATCCTTCGCCCCGCAGGTCATGTGCGACATCCGCCATTCCGTCAGTAGAGCCGTCGTCGACGACGACGACCTGCAGACGGTTGCGGTCGCTGAGGGTCTGCTCGGCCAAACCGCTGACACAGGCCCGCAGAGATTGGGCTTCGTTGTGTCCAGCCAGGATCACGCTTAGGGTCAGATTGGTATCCGGGGGTTGTCTTGGGCGTTCCGATAGGGCCGCGATGCCGGCGGCGATGGCACCGATTAAATAGCGCGGAACTTCGAGCAAGGTCGTGTACCAGAACAACAGCACCAGACTCACGAAATCGAGCGAGCCCAGAAACGCTACGGCATTCACCGAGATTACTCGTGGTCCAGCAGCGTGGAGGCGTGTTCGCCCTCGGCGGTGGTCACAGCAATCTCCAATGGAGCAGCCACGACAACCGCTACCTCTTTTTTGACCCGGTCCAATACTTTCGCAGCGAGGGCCGCCGACGTCTCGGGGAAGCCGATGAGCATCGACGCAGGACCGTCAGGCGTCACGAAATCGCTGTCGCGAAGCAGACCGACGGAGGTGTCGATCGCCAGCCTGAACGCACCATCGACGGCGACCGGCCCGAGTTCTCGGCGCAATTGGTCGATATTGGCAACAGTCAACCTTGCCAACGCAAATGGCCGATCGTATCGGCGTGCCACACGCAATGCCTCCCCGGCCAGCAAGCCAAATTCGACGGGCGAAAAAGCTCGTCCGTGGCCCTTGAGGAGCGGAGCGATTTCGAGGCGCGGCAACCGACCGTCGTGGAGCGCCCTCAACCCTTCCTCGGTGAGCTCGTAGTGGTGCCAGTCTGTAGGAGTACTGTCGGCACTCGGGGTGGCGGCAGCGCAGTCGAGGCAGGCGAAGTTAGCCACCGGCTCGTCTTCCACCGCGCCGCAGCCGCGACAGACGACGGCGATTCCCGGTTTTCCGTAGTCCACGCCAAAGTGCCGCAGCTCGCGTCGACATTTCGGACAAACCAGAAGACGGCCGTCAGCGAAGCGGGATTCCGGCGCTTGCGAACCGCACCGGTAGTGATGCACGATGGGTTCATCGACCAAATTGCCGCTACCGCAGGCAGGGCAAGCCTCGTAGGCGTGCAAACGTGCGGATTGACACTGCCCGCAAGCGTGCGTGCGCGTGAAAAAACGGCGACGGAGCAGGTCCAAATCTGCCAATCCCTCCAGTCGCTGCCGTGCCGCCGATATTCGTCCGAGTAGACGGTAATCGACCAACAGGCTCGAGTCGGCGGCGAAGCTCGCCTCGATGGCCGCGTCGCGCGAGTAGGCGATGCGGAGCAGCGCCAATTCGGCCCGATCTTCGTGCGCCGCCCTAAACGGAAGCTCGGCCAAACGGCGCCAGATCGGCGTGCTGAGCTCGCGAAATGCCGCGAGGGCCGGCGGATCGAGCCGTTCACCGGCGAAGTCGCGTCGTAGACCTTGGTTGCCGGCGAAATCGGCGATCGGAACGGCGGGATCGGGGACCTCCATCAACGCGTTGGCCAACCGCGCAGATGTGACGGGTCCCAGCATCAAGATACCTGCGCAAGCCGAGCCGGGGGTCGTCCGGCAGCTGATACCTGCCAGTGTCGGCAACGTGCCACCTAACACCAAAAAGGGTGTACTCAGAACCGTGTCGGTATCGGCAGTGACGACGGAATTGTGGGCAACCGCTGTTTGATAAGTGTCCATCGCGGGAAAAAGGCCAAAGACTCGTGAAGCTTCCGCGCGAGGGTAATCTAAAAAGCAGTTAGTAAATCTTCGATTAAAGGTCTCAACTGATGGCAGCGCTGCCGTCTTCTGAGCGCGACGACCGGCGGCGCGGTTGCGAAATCTTCGCCTCGCCGGAGCCGAAAAAAGATTCCCCGAAGTAGGCGCGTAGGCCAAGATAACGCCACGACTACGTGGATTTCGGGAGGAAGCGGTATGGCAGAGAAGATTCGGCTTGGCCTGATCGGCGCCAGCGTCTCAGGCACCTGGTCGGCCCGTTCGCACCTGCCGGCGGTACAGGCCAGCTCGGATGTGGAGTTGACGGCGGTCTGCACCACCAGAGCCGACAGCGCCGAGGCGGCACGCCGGGCCTGGGGAGCCCGGTTGGCCTTCGACGACTACCGCAGCATGATCGCCTCGCCGGAGCTCGACGCGGTCGCCGTCGTCGTGCGCGTGCCGTCGCACTACGCGCCGACCAAAGCGGCGCTGGAGGCCGGCAAGCACGTCTATTGCGAATGGCCGCTCGGGCGGACGACGGATGAGGCCGTGGAGCTCGCGGCATTGGCCAAGGCCAAGCGGCTCGTCACCGCGGTCGGGCTGCAGGCGCGCGTCAATCCGGCCTTGATGCACATGAAGGATCAGGTCGACGCCGGCTTTGTCGGCGAGGTGATGGCCGTCCACGTAAGCCTGATGCGCGAGGGTGTGTTGACGCGGCCGTCACACCGCACTTGGCAGCGCGACGCCGAGCTCGGCGCCAATACATTGACCATCGCCAACGGCCATACGGTGGACGCAATGCGCTTTGTCGTCGGCGACTTCGGCCGACTATCGGCGGTGGTGGCGACCCAGGCCAAGCAATGGCTCGACACCGGCACCAACACATTGCTCGACGTCACTTCGCCCGATAACGTGCTGCTCAGTGGAAGACTGGCGAATGGCGCCGTAGTGTCGGTCCACATCGGCGCCATTCCGTTCGCCGGCAGCGGCTACCGCATGGAAATCTATGGCCGCGACGGCACCTTGGTCGCATCGGGCGAGGATTCGCCGCAGTTGAGCGAGGTTTCTCTGCACGGGGCAAAGGGCGGCAACACCCTGGCGCCGATACAGGTGCCAGCGCGCTTTACCCTGACGGCACCTGGCACGCCGTCGGGCGAAGCCATCAACGTGGGACAAATGTACACGCTGCTTGCTCGGGCGATCCGCAGCGGCGAAAGCCATCAGCCGACCTTCGCGACCGCGGTCGAACTGCATCGCCTGGTCGACACCATCAAGCAAGCCTCGGACAGCGGCCGCGAGGTGCGGTTCGAGTAGCGACAGGGTCGCCTTCAGTATCCCATCGTCTTGTCGATTTCCTGCAATAGCCGGCCGCCCGCTCTAAGGCTTCGGATGTTTGCAGCGATCTCGGTCACGAGTTGAATAACGGTTGGGCGTCGTGCCACATGCGGCATCACGGTCACTTTGGGATGCAGCCAAAGGGGACTTGAGGGCGGCAGAGGTTCAGGCCATAGCGCATCCAATGCGGCGTAGGACAACTGTCCAGAATCGAGCGCCTTGATCAGATCGGCCTCGACCACATGCTTGCCGCGCCCGACATTCACCAGCATCGCCCCTCGCGGCATCATGGTGAAGGTGCGGGCACAGAGAATGCCCTCGGTTTCCCGGGTCAGCGGCAGCAGGCAGACAGCGATGTCGGTCTGGTTGAGGAATGGCTCGAGTTGGTCGGGCCCGTGAGAAATCGGAATCTCTTCCTTCTGCCGCGGCGAGCGAACCCAGGCCGAGACCGGGAATCCGAGCGACTTCAACACTAGGGCCGGGGTCTTCGCCATCATGCCGTAACCGAGAAACCCGACGCGGCGCTCCTCGGGCCGGACGATCCTTTTGCGCAGCA
>JAFAHQ010000034.1 GCA_019237135.1 Alphaproteobacteria bacterium | reverse complement strand
TCGGCCGCGGCGCGGAACGGGTGCGTAGGTCGGCGACTATGCGGCGCACATTCTGTTTGGTGCTGGCGTTGACAAACACGCACTCGGCGTGGCGGGCGGCGAATACACGGCCGCGATCCGAGGCGCCCGCCTGGTAAAGCACCGGTGTGCGCTGCGGCGACGGCTCCCACAGCGGGAGGGCGTCGACCTGGAACTGCCTGCCGTGATGGTGCACCAGGCGCACCAGGCGCGGGTCGGTGTAGATACCCCGTTGGCGATCACGCGATACCGCGTCGTCAGCCCAACCGCCCTCCCACAGCGCGTAGACCACTTGCAGGTACTCGTCCGCCAGGTCGTACCGGTCGTCATGCTCCATTTGCGCGTCGAAACCCATGGCACGCGCGGCACTGTCCAGGTAGCCGGTGACGATGTTCCATCCGATGCGGCCACGCGTCAGATGATCCAATGTCGCCATGCGACGGGCGAACAGGAAAGGGGCTTCGTACGCTAGGTTACAGGTTACGCCGAAGCCGAGATGGGTGGTCGCATAGGCCATCGCCGGCACCAGCGCCATCGGATCGAGTAGCGGGATCTGCACGGCACCGCGCAACGAGGCGTCCGCATTTCCGCCGTAGACATCGTAGGCGCCAAGCACGTCGGCGAGAAAAAGCCCGTCGAACAGGCCGCGTTCCAACATACGCGCTAGGCGCACCCAATGGTCGAGCGAGGTATAATCCGGCGAATGGTCCCGCGGATGTGTCCACATGCCGTGCTGAATATGGCCGACGCACGCCATGTCGAAGGCGTTGAGTCGGATGGGTCGGCAGGTGTTCATGAGCGATGACGATAGGCGACGGGCGACAACGAAGAAAGACCAGCTTTGGTGACTGACGGTCTGGATCGAGCGGCCGGGCTCGCCGGCGCCGATGTCGGGCTCGGAATGGGGCCAAAGAATATCGGCGCGCCCATCAGGCGCGTCGAGGATCGGCGGTTGCTGACCGGAGAGGGAATGTTCACGGCCGATCGCCTCGTCCCGAGCGCGCTGCACGTCGCGTTCCGCCGCAGCGATCACGCACACGCCCTGATCTCCCGCATCAACACAGCCGCAGCGGCTGAGATGCCGGGTGTCTTCGCCGTCCACACCGCCCGAGATTTGGATGATCTGGTCGAGCCGGTGCGCGCGCCGTCGCGGATGGAGAATTATCACGCGACGGAGCTGTATCCGTTGGCGCGTACCAAAATCCGTTATGTCGGCGAGCCCGTTGCGGCCGTTTTGGCCGAGAACCGATACCTCGCGGAGGACGCGCTCGCTCGGATCGAGATCGTCTACGAGCCGCTCGAAACGGTGATCGATCCCGAGATCGCCGTACGGGAGGATGCGCCGCTATTGCACGAGGAGGCGGGGACAAACGTGCTGGCCGCGCGAGTTTTTGCGCGCGGCAACGTCGAAGCCCAAATGGCGGCAGCGCCGGTGCGGGTCGGCGGGCGTTTCCGTTTCCACCGCAAAACGCCGGTCGCCATCGAGACCCGGGCTTGTCTCGCCGAATACGATCGCGGGCGCCGTTCGCTGACCTTGACCCTCTCAACGCAGATCCCGGGCATCCTACGCGACCTTCTCGTCGATCTTCTCAAAGTGCCGGGACACAGCGTCCGCGTCGTCGCACCGGATGTGGGCGGCGGGTTTGGCGGTAAGGCATCCGTGTACCAGGAGGAAATCGTCGTCGCGGTGCTCGCCCGTCATCTCGGGCGGGCGGTGTGCTGGGCCAGCGACCGGCTCGAGGACCTTAGTTCCACTAGCCAGGGCTTTGACGAAATCGTCGATGCGGAACTCGCGCTCGACAAAGACGGTCACATCCTCGCGCTCTCGGCCGAGGTCATCGGTGATGTCGGAGCTTATTCGATCTACCCGTGGACCGCGGCCCTCGAGCCGGTTCAGGTCGTCAGCTTCATGCCAGGCCCCTACCGCATTCCGACATACCGGGGGCATGTCCGCGCCGTCGCAACCTGCAGGGCGCCCACCGGGCCTTATCGCGGCGTTGGCCGCCCAATCTCGACCTTCGTTGTGGAACGGCTGATCGATATGGCGGCACAGCGTCTGAGTACCGATCCCGCGGAGCTTCGTCTCCGCAATCTGATCCGAACGGACGAATTCCCCTACAGGGCAGCCTCCGGGATCGTCTGGGACCGCTCGGGTTTCTCGGAGACGTTGACGAGCGCTTGCGCTGCCGTCGGCTACCCGAAGCTCAGAGAAGAGCAGGCGAAGGCCCGCGCCAAGGGACGGCTTGTCGGCATCGGCATTGCCACCTATGCGGAACTCACCGGTATCGGGTCGCGCATCTCGGCGGCGCCGGGCATGCCGCTCAACACCGGGACGGAATCGGCCACGATCCGTCTCGACTCGACCGGAGCGGTGACAGCCAGCTTCGGGATCGCGTCGCACGGCCAGGGTCTGGAGACCACGCTGGCGCAGGTAATTGCCGACGAGCTCGGTGCCCGGATCGACGACATCCGGATCTTGCAAGGCGACAGTGCTGTCGTTGCGCATGGCACCGGGACCTATGCGAGCCGCAGCGCGGTGCTGGCCGGCGGAGCCGCCAGCTTGGCGGCGCGACTGCTTAAGGAACGGATAATTCGGGCGGCCTCGCATCTGCTTGAGGCGCCCACCGAGGACATCGAAGCGACGGACGGGAAGGTCTTCGTGGCCGGCACCGACCGCTCCCTGACCTTCCGGGAGATCGCGAAGGCCGTCTATTCCGAAATGGGGCGCTTGCCGAGGGATGCGCGGGAAGAGCTGGAGGTCACCAAGGTCTATGACCCCTACTTGGGCACGACGAGCTCGGCGACGCACATTGTCGTGCTGGAGATCGATCCGGAGACCTATCGCGTGAAGCTCGACCGCTACGTCGTCGCCGAGGATTGCGGATGCATCATCAACCCGATGATCGTCGACGGCCAGGTGCACGGTGCGGTCGCGCAGGGTATCGGGGCGGCACTCTACGAGGAGGTCATCCACGACGGTGCCGGTCAGCTCTTAACGGCCAGCCTCGCCGATTATGTCATCCCGACCGCGACCGAGGTGCCCTCGGTGTCGACCGTTCATCTCGAAACAGAGTCTCCATCCACGGTAGGCGGCTTCCGCGGGATGGGCGAAGGCGGAACGATCGGTGCGCCGGCGGCCATTGCCAATGCCCTTGCCGATGCGCTAGCTCCGTTGGGTGTCGAGATTTTCGAGCTGCCGATGACCCCGGAGCGCCTGTTTCGGCTGATCGAGCAATCCAAGACCCGAAGGCAAGGAGAAATGCTATGACGCCACAGCAATCGAAATGGCCGAATTACAACGAGGACGACTTCGTCATCCGCAACTATGTGTTCCGCAGCGGCGAGACATTGCCCGAGCTGAAGCTGCGCTACCGCACGCTCGGAACCGCCAGGCGCAACGCAGCGGGCAAGATCATCAACGGCGTCCTGCTGCTACAGGGCAACACTGGGACCGGCGCCAATTGGCTGCGCCCGAGCCTGGCCGACGAGCTGTTCGGACCGGGTCAACCGCTCGATGCGACGCAGTACTTCATGATCATGCAGGACGCGGTCGGGCGCGGCGGATCGAGCAAGCCCTCCGACGGACTTCGGGGGAATTTCCCCCGTTACCGCTACCATGACATGGTCGAATCCGGTTATCGGCTGATCACCGAATGTCTCGGTGTCGCTCATCTGCGGCTGGTCATCGGCAGCTCGATGGGCGGAATGCATGCCTGGATGTGGGCCGAGATGTACCCCGATTTGATGGATGGGGTGGTGCCGCTCTCGTGCCAGCCGGTCGAGATCAGCGGCCGCAACTGGCTCGGCCGCCGTGCCCAGGCCGAGGCGATCCGGAACGACCCGGACTGGAACAACGGCTTCTACGATACCAACCCGCGCCACTACATCTACGCGGCCGCCGGGAATTTCGGCACGGAGAGCCCGACCCGCATTCAGGAAATGGCGCCGACCCTCGCGGCCGCCAACGCGCTCTACGAGCGCCGGCTGGCCGAGGCGGCGAAGGGCGATGCCAACGATGCGCTGTGGGCGATCGAGGCGATCCAGGACTACAACCCCGAGCCCGATCTCGACAAGATCAAGGCCAAGGTGCTGCTGATCAACGACGCCGAGGATCACGCGAACCCGCCCGAGCTCGGCACCGTCGAACGCGCGATGAAGCGGGTCCGCAACGGCCGTTATGTGCTGATCCCGGCCGGACCCAACACGCACGGGCACTTCAGCCATTTCTATGCCGAGCTGTGGAAGCCCTATCTGATCGAGTTCATGCAGACCCTGGGCCCGCCGCTCGCTGCCGCAGCCGATTAAACGGGCACCATCCAGCATGGGCTTGCTCGATGGACGGGTAGCGTTGGTCACCGGCGGCAGCAAAGGCCTCGGTGCCGCGACCGCGCGCCTGTTCGCGGAAGCCGGGGCGCGGGTCGTCGTCACCTTCGCAAACGACGCCGAGGCCGCCGACCGGCTGATCGCAAGCCTGCCCGGCGCCGGCCACCGCGCCAGCCGTACGCCCGCGCAGGATACGCCCGCGATCGAAAGCCTCGCTGCTGCGATCGGTGCCACCGAGGGCCGGCTCGATGTCCTGGTCAACAATGCCGGCAGCACTCGGGTGATCCCGCATGCCGATCTGCGGGCCCTCGACGACGAGTTCTTCGACTTTGTGCTGGCGGTCAATTTGCGCGGCCCGTTCGCGACGGTGCGCGCCTGCCGGCCATTGCTGGAGGCGAGCGGGCAGGGCCTCGTCGTCAATGTCGGCTCAGTGTCGGGAGTGCGCGGCGGCGGCAGCAACATCGCTTATGCCGCGGCCAAAGCTGGGCTGCACGCGATGACGATGTCCCTGGCGCGGGCCTTGGCGCCCGCCATCCGGGTGGTGGCCGTGGCGCCCAGCCTGATGGAGACGCCGATGACCGACATGTGGACGCCGCAGCAGCGCGCTCAGCGGATCGCCAGCAACCCGCTCAAGCGGATCGCCGAGCCCGAGGAGGTGGCGGCGGTGATCCTCGGGCTGGCGACGACGATGACCTTTGTCAACGGTACGGTCATCCCGGTCGACGGCGGCAGCCTGTTGTAAAAAGCCTGAAGCGATAGGAGGAGAGGATGAGCGGACAGCAGCGTACGGCGATCGTGACCGGTGCCGCCGGCGGCATCGGCCGGGAGCTGGTGCCAGGCCTGCTCGGCAAGGGTCTCAAAGTTGCGGCGGTCGACCGCACCGCCCACGGCCTCGCCGAGCTCGCACAGGCAGCACAGCACCGGCAGTTGGGCGCAAACCTGATGACGATCGAGGCCGACCTCGCCCGCGACGAGTCGATCGACGAGATCGTCGCCAAAGCGCGCGGCCGTTTCGGGGTGATCGATATCCTGGTCAACAATGCCGGGGTCGGCCAGGCGACGATGCGCAGCGACAATCGGCAGCGCCCGATCAAGTTCTGGGAGGTGACCCCCGAGCAGTGGAAACTCTTTGTCGCGGTACACAACAACGCGCCGATGGCGCTGTCGCGCGCTCTCGTCCACGACATGATGCGTCAGAAATGGGGCCGCATTGTCAATGTCACGACGAGCCTCGGCACGATGATCCGCGAGGGCTCGCCAACCTATGGCCCATCGAAGGCGGCGCTAGAGGCGTTTTCGGCGATCATGGCAAAGGACCTCGCCGGCACCGGCGTCACCGTCAACGTGCTGGTCCCGGGCGGGGTCACCAATACCCCGATGGTGCCGCTCGAAGCCGGCTTCGACCGGGCCGAGATGATCCAGCCGGCGGTGATGGCGCCACCGCTCAACTGGCTGGTGTCGGATGCCGCCGCTGGCGTGACCGGGCGGCGCTTTCTGGCGGCCCATTGGGACCCGAGCCTGCCGCCCGAAGAAGCCGCCGCGAAAGCCGGCGCCCCGGTGGCCTGGACTGCGATCGCGACGATGCCGATCGAGCCGCCGCGACGGAATTAGGCATACGTGCGCCAGCCCGAGCGCCCATGAGTTTTGCGGCCTCGTCCGGTCTGTTGTTGCTCGGACTGTTCGTGTTGCCGGTGCTGGTCAGCGGTTGCCTGCCCGATGGGCGCGATGGGGTGCCGTGGTACGAGGCGCGCCGCGACCCTACCGGCCTTGCTCCCGACCCGGCCACCACACCGGAGGCAGTGATTCAAGTCTATGCCGCCCGTGCGGTCTCGTGGCGCGGCGTGTTTTCGGTGCACACCTGGATCGCGCTCAAGCCTACCGGGGCCCCGCGGTTTACGCGATACGAGGTGCTCGGCTTCGGCGTCGCCAACGGCGCCCAGGCGGTTCGCGTCGACCGGATGGGCCCCGACAATTACTGGTTTGGCGCTCGACCCCGGATCATCTTCGACCGGCGCGGACCGGGTGTCGACGCGATGATCGAGGACATCCGCGCCGCGGTTGCCCGCTATCCCTACCCGCACGAGTATCGCGCCTGGCCCGGCCCCAACAGCAATACGTTTACCGCGTATATTGCCCGAGAGGTCCCCGAGCTCGGTCTCGATCTGCCGTCGAATGCGATCGGCAAAGACTTCCTGCCCGGCGGCGCGCTGTTCGCAACTGCACCCAGCGGCTCGGGGTTCCAAATATCATTTTACGGCCTCGCCGGCGTCCTGCTCGCCGTCGACGAGGGGTTCGAGCTCAACGTCTTGGGGCTCAACATCGGCGTCGACGCCGCCGTGCCGGCCCTCAAGCTGCCGGCAATCGGCCGATTGGGGCTGGGTCGCTGACTCGACCGAGGGAGGAAGAATCATGCTGCATTCCGGGCGCGTTGATTTCGGTGAGATGGAGGGGGTGGTGTTCGGCAGGCCGGCAGCCGAGG
>JAFAHQ010000396.1 GCA_019237135.1 Alphaproteobacteria bacterium | reverse complement strand
GCCATCGGGCTCTGAAAAATGGCCATGACCTTCGGGTTGCTGCCATGACAGGTCAGGCAGGTACGCGCGTTGTTCGGGGCGAAACTGGGCATCCCCGCGACCGGCTGCGGCTGCTGCGCAGATGCCCGAACTGCCAACAGCGCAAGCGCGATCGCGAACAGCAGCTTCAGCGCGATTGTCTGCTTCATGCGTGGCCCGCGGCGGGAACCCCCACACCACATGCGACAACCGCGGCGGATCTGCGACGGAGATAGCGGGCTCCGATTATCATGACCCCTCTCTCCCGGAAGGGCGACCCCTTTACCCAGGATTGTCAACTTTAACGTGATTTTAGTTACATAAATATGACAAAATGAGGCAGGAATAAGGCAAGAGGACGGAACGATGCTCGCTGCGCAATCGGGCAAAACTAACAGCAACAATCGGAAAGCCGCTGGTCGCTTCTTTCTTTAAATAGCGATAGGCGAGGGACCAGAAATAGCGATAGGCGAGGGACCAGGACGGTATGTTTCGCAGACCATGGTTGCTGGTGGTCGTCCTGCTCGGGGTTGGGGCAGTCATCGGCGCGGCGGCGATCATCGCCTCGACCGTGTCCAATCGCCTGACCGGGAGCGAGGCATTCTGCAGCACCTCCTGCCACACCATGAAAATGCAGGCGCAGAATCCGGCTTATGGAAACTCGCCGCATCGCGCCAACGCCTTTGGCGTGCTCGCCGGCTGCAGCGACTGTCATATTCCAACCAACAATTGGTTCATCGAGACCTATACGCATGTCACCAGCGGCATCCGCGACGTGATTGCAGAAATGACCGGCGGTTTCAGCGACCCGGCGGTGTGGGCGAAGCGGCGTATCGAGTTGCGGCAGGAGGTGCTCGCCGATATGCGCAGGCAGAAAAGCGTCACCTGCCGCAAATGCCACGAAGCGGCCGCGATCCAGCCGCCGAGCGAAGCCGGCCGACAGTCGCACGCCTTGCTTCTTGCCGGACAGGCGACCTGCGTCGACTGCCACCTCAACACCTTTCATGGACAGATCGCGCCGAGCGCCAGCCTTAGGCGGCTACCGGCGTCGCCAATCGGGAGAAGGGACGGCCATGAGCAGGCATCAACTCGGTGACGAACTCGAACGGCGCGGCATTTCCCGGCGCGATTTTTTGGGTTTTTGCGCTTCGATGGCGGCGGTGCTGGGTCTGCCGGATACCGCCACCAATGCTATTGCCGCGGCGGTCGAAAACGAGGCAAGGCCGATTCTGATTTGGCTCGAATTCCAGGACTGTGCCGGCAATACCGAGTCCTTCCTGCGGGCCACCCATCCGACCGTGGCCGATCTCATCCTCGATTCCATCTCGCTCAACTATCATGAGACCTTGATGGCGGCGGCTGGAAGCCAGGCTGAAAGCGTGCGGCAGCGGACGGTTCGCGACAACGTCGGCAAATATATTGCGGTGGTCGAAGGCTCGATCCCGGACGGCGCCGATGGCGGCTATTGCACGATCGGCGGCCGCTCCGCTCTCGATATCGCGCGCGAGGTCTGCGGCGGCGCGGCGGCCACCATCGCCGTCGGCACCTGCGCGGCCTTCGGCGGCATTCCGGCGGCGGCGCCGAACCCGACCGGCGCTTTGTCCGTGGCCGACGCCGTGCCCGGCGTGAAGAACCTGATCAATATGTCTGCGTGTCCTGCCAACGCCGAGAACATCACAGCGCTTATCGTCTATTACATGACATTGAAGCAATGGCCTCCGCTCGACCAGTATCGGCGCCCGCTCTTCGCCTATGGCAAGACCATCCACGATAACTGCGAACGGCGCGCGCATTTCGACGCCGGGCAATTCGTCGAGGCCTGGGGCGACGAGGCGCACCGCCACGGCCAATGCCTCTACAAGATGGGGTGCAAGGGACCGGCGACGTCGCAGAACTGTCCCGTGGTGAAATGGAACGAAGGCACCAATTGGCCAATCGGATGCGGTCATCCGTGCCTCGGCTGCGCCGAACCGAATTTCTGGGACACAATGACACCGTTCTACCAGCGGCTCCCCGAAGTTGTCGGCTTCAATGTCGGCAAGTGGATCGACCCTGTAGGCCTCAGTCTCGTCGGCCTGGCAGCAGCGGCGGCGGCATTCCACGGCATCGGCGAGGTTGCGCGCCATCACCTCGGCAAAACGCGCCCAATCGAAGACAAAGCGGGGTCCGAGAAATGACTCACGTCGTTGTCGACCCGGTAACGCGGATCGAGGGTCATCTTCGCGTCGAAGCGGAAGTCGACGGCGGCGCCGTGAAGCAGGCTTGGTCCTCCTCGACAATGTTTCGCGGCATCGAGCTGATCGTGCGCGGTCGCGACCCGCGTGACGCCTGGGCGTTCGCGCAACGGATTTGCGGCGTGTGCACGGCCGTCCACGCGATTGGCTCGTGTCGTGCCGTCGAGAAGGCAATCGGCGCGGTGCCTCCGCCCAACGCCAGGCTGCTGCGCAACCTCATCCTGGCGGCGCAGAATGTCCAGGACCATGTGATCCATTTCTATCATCTGCATGCGCTCGACTGGGTCGACATCGTCAGCGCGCTCAAGGCCGATCCGGCCAAGACCTCCGCGCTCGCGCAATCGCTCTCGGACTGGCCGCTGTCGAGCACAACCTATTTTGCAGGTGTTCGAGACCGCATGAAGGCGTTTGTCGAGCGCGGCAAGCTCGGGATTTTCGCCAACGCCTACTGGGGCCATCCGGCCTACAGGCTACCGCCAGAGGCCAACCTCATGGCCTTGGCGCATTACCTGGAGGCGCTCGATTGGCAGCGGCGCTTTATCAGGATACATGCTATTCTGGGTGGGAAAAATCCCCATTTGCAGAGTTTTCTCGTCGGCGGAGCCGCAACGCCGGTCGATCCGGATTCCCAGAACTCGCTCAACATGGAGACCATCGCGGCGCTTGATGGGCTGGTGGCCGACGGCATGGATTTTGTCAGCCGCGTCTATGTGCCGGACGTGCTGGCGATCGCGTCTTTTTACAAGGACTGGGCGGCTTTCGGCGCCGGAATCGGCAATTACATGTCCTATGGCGACTATCCGGAGGGTGACGACGAGAGTACCCAGTTGTTTCTGCCGGGCATCATCCGTGGCCGCGACCTAACAAAGATCGGCCCCGTTGACCAAACCAAGGTTACTGAGCAGATCGCCCGTTCCTGGTACGATTATTCTGGCGGCAACGAACAGGCCCTCAATCCATTCCAAGGCGAGACAACTCCCCACTTTACCGGCCCGAAGCCACCCTTTGAGCGGCTGGAAGTTGCCCAGAAATATAGCTGGGTCAAATCCCCGCGCTACGACGGCGAGCCGATGGAGGTTGGACCGCTGGCGCGAATGCTGATCGCTTATGTTTCCGGGCGCCCGGCCCGAGCCAAGGAACTGGTCGAGAAGGCTTTGTCGAGCCTCGGCGTTGGGCCCACGGCACTGTGCTCCACGCTGGGCCGGGTCGCCGCGCGGGCCATCGATGCCCAAGTCCTGGTCGAGTCGATGGACACCTGGGTGAAAGGCCTCGCCGACAACATGGGGCGGCGCGATTACCGCATCCAGGACAACTCGAAATGGGATCCCGGCACTTGGCCGAGCGACTGCTACGGCGCCGGCTTCGTTGAAGGTCCGCGCGGTTCGCTCGGCCATTGGGTCCATATCAACGACGGTGCAATCGCGAACTACCAATGCGTCGTGCCAACCACCTGGAACGCGGGCCCGCGCGATGCCAAAGGTCAGCCCGGCCCTTACGAGGCTTCGCTGGTGGGCACGCCCGTTGCAATTCCCGAGCAGCCGCTCGAAATCCTGCGCACGCTACATTCGTTTGACCCGTGCATGGGCTGCGCCGTTCACGTCGTCGACGCGACGAAACGCGAGTTGGCCCACATCAGTCTCACGTGAGCATCATGGCGGAATCACCGGAGCGGAAAGTGACCCTCAAAAGGGTCTATGTCTGGGAGTTGCCCGTGCGGCTCACGCATTGGCTGCTCTTCTTTTCGATCCTCACCCTATCGGCGACCGGCTATTACATCGGCCATCCGTTCATCAGCGTTCCGAGCCCGGCGAAGGATCATTTCGTGATGGGAACGATGCGCGCTGTTCACCTCTATGCCGCAATCGTGTTCACGCTGGCGGTGCTGGCGCGGCTCTATTGGTTGTTCGCCGGCAACCGTTATGCGCGCTTCAGCGAATTCATTCCGCTATCGCTCTGGCGTCTGCGCAGTCTCTGGAGGACGTTTTTGTACTACAGCTTTATCCGGCATGATCCCGACGATTATCCCGGTCATAACGCACTTGCAGCCTTGAGTTACGCCGGCATCTTCATGATTTATCTGGTCATGATTGCGACCGGACTTGCCCTCTACACGGTCATTGCATCCGCGAGTTCGCCATTTCAAGTATTCGATTTTTTGGTGCCATTGTTCAACGGTTTGCAGATGGCGCGGCTGATCCACCACATCGGCATGTGGATCGTGTTGATCTTCGTGGTGGCCCACATCTACTTCGTGTTTCTTTCGTCCATCATCGAGCATATAGGAACTTTTGACTCGATATTTTCGGGGTACAAATTCGTGCCCGAAAAAGAAGCCGAGCGCTCGTGAGCAACGAGACCGCGCAAGACGCCGCGACAGGAAGAATAGGTGTTCTTGTATTGGGACTGGGCAACGTGCTCCTGGCCGACGACGGGCTGGGACCCGCGGCGGTAGCCCGCGTCGAGCGCGATTATCGTATCCCACCCGAAATCCGTCTTGAGGACGGCGGCACGCTCGGGCTCTCGCTTCTCGGTCTCATAGCGGAATCGGATCGCGTGATCCTGGTTGACGCGGTGCGCGCCGATGCTCCGCCGGGGACATTGGTTCGACTCGACGGAACAGCGGTCATGGATGCCGCGAGGAATCGGCTCTCTACCCACCAGGTCGGCGTTGCCGATCTGCTCGACGCCGCGCGTCTTATCGGCAGCTACCCGGCCACCGTGACGTTGCTTGGCCTCGTGCCGGAAAGCATCGGCCTTGGTTTGGTGCGATCGACCGCGGTGACCGCGAGCCTTGACAAGCTTGTCGAAGCGATTGTGCGGGAGGTGGGAGCTCTTGGCTACCCGATGGTTCCGCAATCCCCGACCCAGTCTGGCGCTATTTGCGGTCTTGCTGGCCGTTTCGGCATGTAAACGGGATGCGCCTAAAATGCCGGCCGGTCTGCTCACCTCGCCCGAAGCGCGGGCGGCAGGAGGCGAACTGTTCGCGGCAAACTGCGCCATTTGTCATGGAACGAG
>JAFAHQ010000058.1 GCA_019237135.1 Alphaproteobacteria bacterium | reverse complement strand
CTGCACGCGCTGACCCTGCCGCAAGATCCTGGAGAATTGCGCGCCGCGACACGCGAGGTGACGGCCGCCTACATCGCCGCGGGGATCGACCCCGAGCGTTGCACGATCTTCAACCAGAGCATGGTTTCCGCTCATGTCGAGCTCGCCTGGCTGCTCGCCTGCCTGACCCCGCTCGGCTGGCTCAACCGCATGACGCAGTTCAAGGAGAAGGCTGGGAAAAATCGCGAGATGGCCGGTCTCGGCCTTTACGCCTATCCGGTCCTGATGGCAGCGGACATCCTTGCGTATAAGGCGACGCATGTTCCGGTCGGCCAAGACCAGAAGCAGCATCTCGAACTCGCGCGCGACATTGCCGGCGCTTTCAACCGCCGCTACGAGCGCGATTTCTTCCCGTTGCCCGAGCCGCAGATTTTCGGTTCGGCCACCCGGGTAATGAGCCTACGCGACGGCACCAAGAAGATGTCGAAATCGGACAGCTCGGATTATTCCCGCATCAACATGACAGACGACGCCGATGCGATCGCGCTGAAGATCCGTCGAGCGAAGACCGACCCCGAGCCGCTGTCGCAGACGCTGGCCGAGCTGGAGCGCCGCCCCGAAGCCGACAATCTGATCGGCATCTATGCCGCCCTCTCCGGGCTCTCGCGTGAGCAGGCGCTCGCCCGCTTCGCCGGCCGAAACTTCTCCTACTTCAAAGAGGCTCTGTCCGAGATTGCGGTCGAAGTGCTGGGCCGCATCGGCAGGGAGATGAGCCGGCTGATGGCGGACCCCGGGTATATTGATGGGGTGCTCCGCCGCGGCGGGAAGCGTGCCAGCGCGATCGCCTATCCCGTCTTGCGCGAGGCGCAGGCGATCAGTGGCCTGCTGCGCCCCTGACACCGGCGATGGGTGGGCGGATTGACCAAAGCGGACGTGGCGAAAAGGTAGACGCAGCAGACTTAAAATCTGCTCCTCGCCAGAGGGTGCGGGTTCGAGTCCCGCCGTCCGCACCAGGCCCGGTCGCACGCCGACTCAGAAAGGGTCGAGCTCGGTGTCCCAGTAGAGATAATCGCGCCAGCTCTCGTGCAGATAGTTGGGCGGGAAGGCGCGGCCGTTCTCCTGCAGCATGTAGGTTGTCGGTTGGACCGGGCGCCGGCGCGGGTATATCCCGCTCTCACGCGGCAGCCGGTTGCCCTTCCACAAATTGCAGGTGGCGCAGGCGGTGACGACGTTCGTCCAGACGGTACGCCCGCCGCGCGATCGCGGGACGAGATGATCGAAGGTCAGCTCGTGGGAGGGATAGGGCTCGCCACAATACTGGCAGGTAAACCGGTCGCGCAGAAAGACGTTGAATCGGGTGAATGCCGGATGCCGCGCCGCTGGCACGTATTCCTTCAGCGAGACCACGCTCGGCAATTGCATTTCTAATGACGGACTATGCACGCGGACGTCGTAGTGGTCGATGATATTGACCCGATCGAGAAACACCGCCTTGATCGCGTCCTGCCAGGACCACAGGGACAGCGGAAAATAGCTCAACGGTCGAAAGTCGGCATTGAGCACTAGAGCCGGGCAATCATCCAGGCAAACGGTCACGCAAAACCCGTCCCGCTTATCCTCGCTCGCGGGCCGGAATAGCACGCGATTGTGACCGTTTGATAACGGATCGACCTTGCAGAGACAAGTTTCCGAGACAAGATTTTGCGGCTCAGCGGGTCGGTACCGGCTTTTCTCCGTGATAATCGTAAAACCCGCGGCTCGTCTTGCGGCCGAGCCAGCCCGCCTCGACATATTTGACGAGCAGCGGGCAGGGCCGATACTTGCTGTCGGCGAGCCCCTCGTAGAGCACCTGCATGATTGCCAGGCAGGTGTCGAGCCCGATGAAATCGGCGAGCTCGAGGGGACCCATCGGGTGGTTGGCGCCGAGCTTCATGGCTGTGTCGATCGCCTCGACCGAACCCACCCCCTCGTACAGCGTGTAGACCGCCTCGTTGATCATCGGCAACAGGATCCGGTTGACGATGAAGGCCGGGAAATCCTCGGCGGCGACCGGCGTCTTGCCGAGCTTCAACGCGAGGTCGCGAGTCAGCGCGAAGGTCGCCTCGTCGGTGGCGATGCCGCGGATCAGCTCGACGAGGCTCATGACCGGCACCGGATTCATGAAATGCATGCCGATGAACTTGCTCGGGCGATCGGTCGACGCGGCTAGCCGGGTGATCGAGATCGACGAGGTGTTGGTCGCGATCAGCGCCTCGGGCCTTAGCGTTGGGATCAGCTTCTTGAAGATGTCGCGTTTGATCTCCTCCCGCTCGGTTGCGGCCTCGATCACCATGTCGCAATCGCCGAACAGGTCGTAGTCGAGACCTGTGCGAATGCGGTCCAGCGCCGCCGCCTTATCTTCCTCGCGGATTTTGCCTCGGGTGATTTGGCGCGACAGGTTGCGATCGATAGTTTCGCGGCCGCGCCGCAGCGCCTCCTCGCCGATATCGGTCAGCGCGACCTCGAAGCCGGCGAGCGCGCAGACATGCGCGATGCCGGCGCCCATTTGCCCGGCGCCGATCACGCC
>JAFAHQ010000049.1 GCA_019237135.1 Alphaproteobacteria bacterium | reverse complement strand
GCGGCGGAATAAGAGGATCCGCCTCTAGGTGGCAGGCGGTCGGTTGTCCTCGCCCGGTGCCGGCAGCTTCTCACCGCGATGAAAGTCGAGCGCGGCTCCATTCATGCAATAGCGCAGTCCGGTGGGCTGCGGGCCGTCGTCGAAGACGTGGCCTAGATGGCCGCCGCACCGGCTGCAATGCACTTCGGTGCGGGTCATGAAGAAACTGCGATCGCTCTGCGTCTCGACCGCCTGCTCGACCGGCGCCGAGAAGCTCGGCCAGCCGGTTCCGCTGTTGAACTTGGTGTCGGAGGCGAACAAGGGTTGACCACAACCGGCACAGTGGTAGATGCCCTCGCCGTATTCCTTGTCGAGCGGGCTCGAACCGGCGCGTTCGGTGCCGTGTTCCCGCAATACCCGGTATTGCGCAGGAGACAGCTTGCGCTGCCACTCCTCGTCGCTCAGCGCGACCGCGAATTCCTTCGCCGACGCATGCCTTCGCCCGCCGAGGCGGCCCAATAGACCCTCTGCCATGACATTTCCCTCTCCGGACGCGGAGTGCAACGCAACGGGATTTTGCAGCGGCGATGCCTCGCGGCGCCAAGAACTCAGTGCACCCGTTCCCCCTTGCCGGGGACCGGGCGGAGCAATTCTGCAGTCGAACGGGCGATCCAGCACCATACGACACAGGTCAGTTCGTCGTCGCCACGGCGCAACCGCTGCGCCTCGCGCTGCGCGATTTCCGCGGCAGCGGCACCATGCCGGCGGACGAGGAGCAAGGCCGCCTCCCAGATCTTGCGCTCGTTGGTCATCATCATCATTCGGGACATCATAACCGCAAAGCCTCGCGGATCACAGAAGTTCCCGCCGATTTACCGCGTTCGTAGCTTCAATCGCCCAATCTCTTCAACATATAGTACCATCGGCTTGTGTCGACACTGAATGCTGCTTGCACAGACCTCGACCATCCTTATATTCGCACTATGCCCGACCTTTTCGATGCGCCGATCCCGCGAACTGCTGAGAGCTATTCTGCAAAGGATATCGAGGTTCTTGAAGGATTGGAGCCGGTGCGCCGCCGCCCAGGTATGTATGTCGGCGGTACCGACGAACGCGGGCTGCATCACCTCGCTGCCGAAGTGCTCGACAATGCTATGGACGAGGCCGTCGCCGGCTATGCTACTCGAATCGAGATCGAGCTCGCCGCGGGCGACTGGATAACGGTCCGTGACAACGGTCGCGGCATCCCGGTCGATCCGCATCCGCGCTTTCCGCACAAATCCGCCCTCGAAGTAATCCTGACCACACTGCATTCCGGGGGAAAGTTTGGCGGTGACGCATACCGAACCGCGGGCGGCCTGCACGGCGTAGGAGTGTCCGTCGTCAACGCGCTCGCCGACCGGCTCGAGGTCGAGGTGGCGCGCGATCGGCGACTGTGGAGCCAGAGCTACCGCCGAGGCGTGCCCGAGGCGGGCCTCGTCGACCGTGGGCCGGTAAACAATCGCCGCGGCACTACTTTGCGCTTTCACCCCGATCCCGAAATCTTCAGTGGCATCGGATTTCGCCCGGCGACGCTGTACCGCATGGCGCGGTCCAAGGCATATCTCTTCCGCGGCCTGGAGATCCGGTGGGCCTGCGATCCGGCGCTGCCGCGCCCGGAGGGAGTCCCGGCCGAAGCTCGGCTGCATTTTCCGGGCGGGCTCGGCGACTTTATCTCGGCGAGCCTCAACGGGCGAGCGATGCTGACACCGCGGCCATTCCTCGGGCGTGTGGATTTTGCCGAAAGTGGAGGCGTCGAATGGGCGGTGGCGTGGCCCGAGGACGAGGAGGATGGGTTCAGCCATTCCTACTGCAACACTATACCGACACCCGAAGGCGGGACCCACGATGCCGGGCTGCGCAGCGCGCTGGTGCGCGGGGTCAAGGGGTATGGCGAACTTATCGGCAATCGCCGCGTCTCTCAGGCGACTGGCGAGGATGTCATCGCAGGCGCAGCGCTGCTGCTGTCTCTCTTTATGCGCGATCCCCAATTTCAGGGGCAGACCAAGGAGCGGCTCGCCTCGACCGAGGCAACTAGGCTCGTCGAGAATGCCATCAAGGATCATTTCGATCATTGGCTGAGCGCCGATCCCGCGAGCGCGCGGCTGCTCCTCGACCACATCGCAGAACGAGCCGAGGAACGTCAGCGGCGGCGCCAGCAGCGCGAGATGGCGCGCAAGACCGCGACCCGCAAGCTGCGGCTGCCCGGCAAGCTCGCCGACTGCACCCGCGACAGTGCGGTGGGTACCGAGATCTTTCTCGTTGAGGGCGATAGCGCCGGCGGCTCGGCCAAGCAGGCAAGAGACCGCGAGACCCAGGCGATCCTGCCGCTGCGCGGCAAGATCCTGAACGTGGCAAGTGCGTCGGCCGACAAGATGCGCGCGAACCAGGAGCTCTCCGACATCATCCTGGCGCTCGGCGCCGGCTCGGGTTCGCATTACCGCGAGGAGGCGTTGCGCTACGAACGCACTATCATCATGACCGACGCGGATGTCGACGGGGCACACATCGCTTCGCTGTTGATGACGTTCTTCTTTCGCGAGATGCCAAACCTCGTCGAGAACGGGCACCTGTTCTTGGCACTCCCCCCGCTCTACCGTCTGACCCAGGGCGAGGTGACCCTTTACGCCCGTGACGACGCGCATCGCGAGGAACTGCAGCGGACCGCTTTCACAGGTCGCGGCAAGATCGAGGTAAGCCGCTTCAAGGGCCTCGGCGAAATGCCGGCACGCTATCTCAAAGCGACGACGATGGATCCGGCGCAGCGCACATTGCTCCGGGTCACACTACCGCCTAAGGCCGACCCGACGGCGATCGAAGCGCCGGCCGACGAGCTCGCTCGCACGCAGACGCTGGTCGAAACACTGATGGGCCGGCGCCCCGAGTTGCGCTTCGAGTACATTCAGAAAAACGCCCGCTTCGCCCGCGATCTCGATGTGTGAACACCACTTGCGCAGATCGGCGATGCCGCTTAACTAACACGCGTCGACCCGTTTGAATTCGGCTTCCCGGCCTGCGGGCGTTTGCAATCGTCCGACCGTGTCTCCCGAGCCAATCGATGTCCGATGCGTCGCGCTCGCGCGGCGGCCTAGATACTACTTGGAGTCTTGCTAATGGCGACCGGTACGGTCAAATGGTTTAACGCGCAAAAGGGTTACGGGTTCATCCAGCCCGAAACTCCCGGCGCTGATGTCTTCGTTCACATCTCCGCCGTCGAACGCGCGGGGATGGATAATCTCCGTGAGGGCCAAA
>JAFAHQ010000349.1 GCA_019237135.1 Alphaproteobacteria bacterium | reverse complement strand
TCCGAGGTCTCCGGAGCGCAGGTCGGTGACATCCTGCTCGGCGCCAGCTATCGCAAGGAGGAAGACGCGATCGAAGGCGGCTTCGCCGGCATCTTTGGCAAGATCGCGCAGAGCTATTTTCAGCGCTATGGCGACCAATCGGATGCGCTGGCGCGGATCGCGGCAAAAAACCACAAGAACGGTGTCGCCAACCCGCTCGCCCAGATGCAGAAGGATCTGGGGTACGAATTCTGCCGCACGGTCTCGGACAAGAATCCGATCGTCGCCGGCCCGTTAAAGCGGACCGATTGCTCGTTGGTCTCCGATGGCGCGGCGGCAGTGGTGCTCGCCGATACGGCGACGGCGCTGAGCCTGAAAAAAGCGGTCATTTTCCGCGCCGCCGAGCAGGTCAACGACTTCCTGCCAATGAGCCGGCGCGACGTCATCGCTTTCGAAGGGCCGGCACTTGCTTGGAAGCAAGCGCTCGCCGCCGCCCGCCTCAAGCTCGACGATCTCGATCTAGTCGAGACGCATGACTGCTTCACGATCGCCGAGCTCATCGAGTACGAGGCGATGGGATTGACCCCGAAGGGCGAGGGCGCACGCGCGATCCTCGAAGGCTGGACCGGGAAGGACGGCAAATTGCCGGTCAACCCGTCGGGCGGGCTCAAATCGAAGGGGCACCCGATCGGTGCGACCGGAGTGTCGATGCATGTATTGGCGGCGATGCAGGTGACCGGCAAGGCGGGCGGCATCCAGGTGCCGGGCGCCTCGCTCGCCGGGGTTATGAATATGGGCGGCGCCGCGGTTGCGAATTTCGTCAGCATTCTCGAGCCGTTGCGCGGCTGAGCATGGCGACGTTCCGCGCGCTCGTATTGCACGAGGAGGGCGGGAACGTAGTCCCCCGCATCGAGGCGGTCGACGAGGTGCAGCTACCGCCGGGCGAGGTCACTGTCGCGGTCGAATGCTCGACCCTGAATTACAAGGACGGGATGATCCTGCAAGGCATCGGCCGGCTGGTGCGCGCTTACCCGCACATCCCGGGCATCGATTTTGCCGGGACCGTCGAGCGCTCGGAATCGCCGGAGTTTGCGCCGGGCGACCCAGTCATCCTGACCGGCTGGCGGGTCGGTGAGACGCAATGGGGCGGCTATGCCGAGAAGGCGCGGGTCAAGGCTTCGTACCTGGTGCCCCGGCCGGAGGGGCTAACGGCTCGCCAGGCGATGGCGATCGGCACCGCCGGGTTTACCGCGATGCTCGCGGTCATGGCCCTCGAGCGCCATGGCTTGCGGTCCAATTCGGGCGATGTCCTCGTCACCGGTGCCGCGGGCGGCGTCGGCAGCATCGCGGTGTCGCTGCTCTCGCGGCTCGGACACCGGACCGTCGCTTCGACCGGGCGGCCGGAGTTACGTGACTATCTGACGGAACTCGGCGCCGCCGAGCTGCTCGACCGTTTGGACCTCGCGGCAAACCCGTCGCGACCACTCGACAGCGAGCGTTGGGCCGGCGCGGTCGACGCGGTCGGCGGGACCACCTTGGCGACGATCCTGACCCAGCTCAACTACCGGGCAAGCGTCGCCGCCTGCGGGCTCGCCGGTGGCAGCGAGCTGACGGCAACGGTGATCCCATTCCTGTTGCGCGGGGTCAGCCTTTTGGGGATCGATTCGGTGATGTGCCCGCGCGAGGAGCGGATCGAAGCATGGCGGCGCCTAGCTCGCGACCTGCCGCTCGACCGGCTCGAACGGATGACCCAGACGGTGCCGCTCTCCGCGTTGCCGGACTTGGCGCCGCAGATCCTCAAGGGGGAGGTGCGCGGGCGGACCGTCGTTGACGTCGCCGGCTGACCTCGTTGGAATTATTCAGCGGCAGCGCGCGTTAGCCGCGCATGAACAATGCTCGTGGCCCGCATCGCACAATGACGCCGGCGCGGCGAGCGATCATCGTCCAGCGCGTTCTCGTGGATGAATGGACGAGTGCGGAAGCCGCGGCTGCGTTCGGCGTATCGGAACGCCAGGTCGATCTCTGGCTCGCCGATTTCCAGCGATCAGGTATGACGAGCCTGCGCCGCGCGCCGGGCAGAACCGTCGTCGTCGAAATCCTTCACCTCACGATCGGGCGTCCGATTCGCGGTGCCGCTCGCTGGATCATGAGCAGCTTGCGCCGAGTCTTTGTGCGGGAGCGGGTTCCCCAACCCCTGCCGCTGCGGCGCTTGAACGACGATCGTCGTGGCCGCGAGTAGCCGCTACCGACATCTACCGGGACGGGCGGTTTCGCAGTAAAATGTCCAACTGATCAGCGGCATTCGTTTGGGATGAGGATGTGCCGCAGGGGTGGGGCATGCCTGACTGGGGTTGCGGGCGGCGTCAGGTGGTGCGCGGTCTCGCTTTTTGCGCCGTCGCCGGGTGGCGATTTGCTTCGGCATCGGCTCAGCCGGCCGCGAGCAGAACGCCGCCGGTACGACGCGTCCCGACCGTCGTCATCGATCCCGGTCACGGCGGGGTCGACCCCGGAGCGATCAGCCCGAACGGTGTCTATGAAAAGAACGTTGTCCTGGCGACGGCGTCGGAGTTGGCGCGTGAGCTCGCAGCGCGACGCAGCTACCGGGTGGTGTTGACGCGAAGCACCGACGAATTTCTCCCGCTGCGGGAGCGAGTCGCGCGTGCCCGCACGTGGAGAGCGAACCTGTTCCTGTCGATCCATGCGGATGCGCTACCGGACACGGAAATGCGCGGATTGTCGGTGTTCACGTTATCGGTACAGGCGTCGGACCGGGAAGCCGCTGCTCTCGCGATCAGCGAGAACCGGGCCGATCTAGTCGGCGGCGTCAACCTGTCGCGGCAGCCGCGGGATGTCGGAAACATCCTGTTGGACCTGACAAGGCGCCAGACCGACAATCTGTCGATCTTGCTCGCCCACAGGGTTGTCGTCGAGCTCGGGCGCGAGGTCGTTCTGCTCGAGCGTCCGCAGCGTTCGGCAGATTTCGCGGTGCTTACCGCGCCAGATATTCCTTCCGCACTCGTCGAACTCGGCTGCCTGTCCAATCCTGCCGAGGAGCGCCTCTTACAGCAGCGCAGCCATCAGCAGAAGCTCGCCCGTGGTCTCGCGCGCGCGGTCGAGGCTTTCTTCGCCGCCCATGGCGCGGGCTAGCCGAAACGGGCCGCGGCGATCGATTGGTGCCGACACGGCCATATGATCAGGTTCTGACGCAGGTCCAGGCATCGACCACCCGGCCCTGATTGAGCCACGTCCCAACGATCGATGACGATATCGCCGGGTGCCGGCTGCAGGCGGCCTCAGCCCAGTGGCGGAGGCTTGCCAGGGCATTCCGCAAAACCGCATGGCAGCCTTGCCCAATTTTTTTATAGCAGTCGATCTAAAACGAGGGCAGAATCTCGCGGCAATGGGACGACCCAGAGAATTTGACGAGCAGGCTGCGCTCGATTCGGCGATGGATTGCTTCTGGCGGGACGGTTACGAGGCGACTTCGGTGCGAGATCTCACGGTCCGCATGGGTATCACCGGCGCCAGCCTCTATAACGCGTTCGGCGACAAGCGTTCGCTGTTCCGCAAAGTGCTGCAGCGCTACGCCGAACGATCGACGCGCGAGCGCATCGCCCGCCTGGAGTCGACCCTGCCGCCAAAGCAGGCGATTCGCGCCTTTCTCGGCGAGATCGTCGAGCGTTCCATCGAGGGCGATCGGCGCGGCTGCCTGCTGGTGAACACCGCGCTGGAGATCGCGCCTCATGACCCGGAGCTCGCGGCAGAGGTGGCGACGCACCTCGGCGAAATCGAAGCCTTCTTCCGCCGCGCCGTAATTGCGGCGCAGCAAAATGGCTCCGTCCCACCCGACCGGGCTCCGGCCGATCTCGCCCGATTACTGCTTGGAGTGACCCTTGGCGTGCGCGTGCTGGCCCGCTCGAACCCGCAGCGCGAGCTGCTGGAAGGAGTGGTGCGGCCGGCTCTCGCCTTGCTCGACTATCCTGATCGACCCAACCAACCCGGTAATCGAGGAGAGCTGCAGTGACGCGATTGACCGATCTGCCGCCGGCGCAGGCGAAACGCCTCGCCGAACTGGAATGCCCGGATTTCGAGGCGAGACCCTGGGTGACCGGACCCGCGCTGTCGCAGCGCCGGGTCGCGATCGTCTCCTCGGCCGGCCTTGTCGTGCGCGGCGAGGACCCGTTTCGCGGCCGCGATGCCGATTATCGGGTCATTCCCTCGACGACCCGACCGGAAGGGCTGCTGATCAGCCACATCTCGATCAATTTCGACCGCACCGGTTTTCAAAAGGATTGGAACGTCGTCTTTCCGCTCGATCGACTTGGTGAGCTTGCCGCCGAGGGCACGATCAGCTCGGTGGCGCAGACCCATTATTCGTTCATGGGCGCGACCGATCCGGTGCAGATGGAGCCATATGCCCGTGAGCTGGCTGGCCGGCTGAAGCAAGACGCCGTCGACGCGGTCATCCTCTCTCCGGTTTGACCGCTCTGCACGCGCGCCGTGAGCGCGCTGGCGCATTATCTCGAGGAAGAGGGGATTGCGACGGTCGCGATCAGCCTGGTCCGGCCGCAGACCGAGAACACCAAGCCGCCGCGTGCGCTATGGGTGCCGTTCGAGCTGGGCCGGCCGTTCGGTCCGCCGTGCGACCCCCCGTTCCAGAGGCGGGTGATCCTAGCCGCCCTGCGGCTGCTGGAACGCGACAGCGGGCCTGTCGTCATCGAGGACTTCCCGGACGACGATCCGCGCGCGCAGCCCGATCCCGCATGGCACCCACCATCCATTCCCACCGCGCCGGCTACGGGCTCGGCCTTGTCGCTGGCCGCGCGGCTAGAGGCGGAGATCGTGCAGTTGCAGGGTGCTCATCGGCTTTGGGTCGCACAACACGGCCGCACAACGGTCGGGCTTTCCGGCTTGGCGATCGGGGAGTGCGGCCGCTGTATGGCGGAGTGGCTGCGCGGCACGGCGCCGCCGAGCCCTCGCGAGGGGTTCTCCGCGCCGCTGATCCTGCGGTTCGTCATCGACGACGTGAAGGCGTATTGCCTGGAAGCGGCGGCCGCCGGAGCCGCCAAACCATCGAGCCGTCAGCTCGGCGACTGGTTCTGGAACGAGACGGCGACCGGCGCTGTGATCCATGCGCTACGCGAGGCGCTTCAACGGAGCGAAGACGAGCGGCTCAAGCTGGTCGCCGGCAATTTCATGGTGCCTGCTGCTCGAGCGCGCACAAGATGAGGGGCGGAAAACCGCCCAAAATTCTCGGACGAGAAAGGGATGAGAGATGGCAGAAGGAGTTGAAGGCGGGAGAGCCGATGCTCGATACCTAGTGCTCCATTCTTCAGCCGTCCGCATCACCCACTGGCTCAATGCGCTCGCGATTTTTATCATGATCGGCAGCGGTTGGCGAATTTACAATTGGGAGCCCCTATTCGGCTTCCAGTTCCCGGTTTGGCTGACGTTTGGCGGCTGGCCGGAGGTCTCCCAGCATTGGCACAACGAGCAAGGTCTCGCCGGCGCATTGCAGTGGCATTTCGCGGCAATGTGGCTGCTTGTCGTGAATTTGCTGATTTATCTCGTCTATGGAGTGATATCGGGACATTTTCGCCGCGCGTTGCTGCCGATCCGGCCAGGGGAGATTGTCCGTGACTTGGGGGCGGCGCTCAGCGGTCATCTCGTCCATAGGGTGGGAGAACGCAACGCCGTGCAGAAAGCCATGTATGTCGGCGTCATCACCGTCATCATGCTGACCGTGCTCTCCGGGCTTTCGATCTGGAAGCCGGTGCAGTTTCAGGAACTGACTGCAGCTTTCGGGGGCTACGATGTCGCGCGCTACGTTCATTTCTTCTGCATGGCGGCGATCGTTCTATTTCTCGCTGTCCACCTCACGCTCACTGCGCTGGTGCCCACGGTGCTGCCGCCGATGATCACCGGCCGGGTCGGGAGACGGCAATGAGCACGAGCCACAAGACCGACCGGCGAGGGTTTCTGAAGGGCGGCCTCAGTCTCGGCGCGCTCAGCCTGTTGTCCGGGTGCGATCTGACCGACAACGAGCCAGCGCAGCGGCTGCTGTGGAACATGTCGTGGTGGAACGACCGCGTGCAGGCCTGGCTGTTCAATCCTAATCGGCTGGCGCCGACCTACCCGGAAAGCGCGGTGGACCGCGTCTTCCGCTACAACGCCTTCTACCCCGAGGACGAGGCGCCGAAGCTCGATCCGGCCACCTACAAGCTCGAGCTCAGCGGAGCGATCCGCGACAAGCGCACCTGGACGGTCGACCGTCTCTACCAATTGCCCAAAGCATCGCAGATTACCCGGCATGTCTGCGTTGAAGGCTGGAGTCGGATCGGCAAATGGAGCGGGTGCCCGCTGAGAAATTTTCTCGAGCGAATCGAGGCCGACATCACGAAAAAGTATGTCGGCTTCATCTGCGCCGACGGCTATTACACGAGCATCGACATGCCGACGGCGCTACACCCGCAGACGATCATGGCCTTCACTTTTGCCGACCAGATACTGCCCCGCAAGTTCGGTTATCCGATGAAGATCCGCATCCCGACAAAGCTCGGCTTCAAAAATCCGAAATTTGTCGTTGCTTTATCGGTGACCGATGCGTATCCGGGCGGCTTTTGGGAAGACTACGGATACAATTGGTTCAGCGGCTCCTAAGGGGCCTGTCGCGGCCGGTGCGGGGGAGCCGTCATGTCGGAAGAGTTTTGTGCGGTCGCGATCATGGCCAAGGCGTCGGTCGCGGGCACGGTCAAAACACGGCTCGTGCCGCCACTGACACATCAGGAAGCAGCGGAACTAAACACTTGCTGTCTCGCCGACATCGCCGCGAATATCGCCGCAGCGGCGGAGCTCGCATCGCTTCAAGGTTTCGTCGCCTATCATCCCTCCGGCTCAGAGAGGTTCTTCGAGGACCTGCTGCCCGACAGTTTCAAGCTGCTGCCGCCCAAGGAGCCAACGCTTGGGCGCAGCCTGTTCCACGCCGCGCGCGATCTCTTTGCCGCGGGTTACGGTTCGGTCTGTTTGGTCAATGCCGACAGCCCGACCCTGCCGACGCAGCTGCTGGTGGAGACGGTGCGCCGCCTCCAGGAGCCGGGCGATCGGGTCGTCCTCGGTCCTGCGGCGGATGGCGGCTACTATTTGATCGGGATGAAGCATTTCCATCAGCGCCTGTTCGAGGCGATCGACTGGAGCACCGAGCGCGTTTACCGTCAAACGATCGCGCGTGCCCGCGAAATTGGCCTACCGGTCGCTACGCTGGCCGAGTGGTACGATGTCGATGATGAGGTCACTTTGAGGCTGCTCGCACGCGAACTGCTTTCTGATCAAGATGCGACGGGGCCCTATAACGGCGGTTACACCGCGCCGAGAACGGCGGCTTTTCTCGACACCCTTGCGGTGACAAATAGCGCTTTCCAACATCTCCTGTCGGCACGCGGGAATAGCTAAACTTTGCGGTTTTTGTTGCTCGCCCTGCTGCTGCTGGCGGGCGAGGCTTTCGGGCTCCTCGCGCAGTTCGACCGTGACCTCAACCGCTTTATTATCGCTGCCCTGCTGCAGGGTGCGGTCTGGGCCGTCTCTGCGGTTGTTGTCGCGCGCGGCACCGGGCATCCGCCGCTCGCGTTGATCCTCGCGACAGCGGTCCTGCTGCGCCTCGGGGCGCTGGCCGCGCCGGTCTATCTTTCGGACGACATCTACCGCTATATTTGGGATGGGCGCGTCCAGGCTGCCGGGATAAATCCATACCGGTATATTCCAACCGACAATAACCTCGCACCGCTGCGTGATGCGGTCATATTTCCGAATATCAACCGTAACAATTATGCCCCGACGATATACCCCCCGGTCGCGCAGATGTTGTTTTTGGCAGCGACTCGCTTCGGCGAGACCGTCCCGGCGATCAAGCTGGTGCTCGTCGCGGTCGAGGCGATCGGCATCGGGGCGCTTTTTTTCGTCTTGCGGGCCGCGGGAGCGCCGCGAGAGAACATCCTATTCTATGCCTGGCATCCGCTGCCGGTGTGGGAGATCGCCGGCGCGGGACACGTCGATGCGGCGGTGGTCGCCTGTGTGGCGCTGGCGCTTGCCGCCGCCGTCACCGGAAGGCGCGCCTGGTCGGGTGCCGCGCTAGCGGCCGCGACCCTCATCAAGTTCTTCCCGCTGGTGCTGGTGCCAGCGCTGTGGCGGCCCACCAAGTCGAACCTGGGCGATTGGCGCTGGCTGGCCGCTTTCATTGCTATCGTCCTAGCTGCCTATCTCCCGTATATCGGGGTCGGCTCGCGGGTGCTGGGGTTTCTGCCGGCCTATCTGACCGAAGAGAACTTCGGTTCGGGCACCGGCTTCTGGATTCTCGACGTGATCGGCCGCGCCGTTTCGGTGCCGGTCATCGCCTACCTCGGCGTGGCGGCTGCGGTTATGGCAGGCCTCGCGGTCGGCGCCTTGCGTCGGCCGGCGGAGCCCGAGGCGAGCCTGTCCTGGGCGATGGCGCTGGGCACTGCGGCAATGCTGTTTGCGTCACCGCACTATGCCTGGTATTTCGTCTGGCTTGTGGCGCTGTTGTGCGTCGCCCCGTGGTGGCCAGCATTCTGGCCGACGTTAACCGCGGTCCTCCTTTACTGGGCTCCGGAGACTGGGCATATCCCGTTCTGGGTGGGGTCCACGATCTACGGCGGTCTTGTGCTAACCGGGTGTGCCGACATCGCCCGGAGATTTTTTTTGCGCCACGAGGCCCTGAGAGCAGGATGACAGCCAGCGCTCGAGCTAAACCCGACCCGCGCCGCTACTTCGAAGCGATCGGCGATGAGCGCGGACCGATCGCGGAGCAAGAGCCGGTCTGCCTCTATCTCGAGACCACCAATCGCTGCAATCTGTTGTGCGAGACTTGCCCGCGCACCTTTGAGGATCTCGAGCCGCCGGCCGATATGAATTGGGCGCTCTTCACCCATATCGTCGAGCAGTTTCCGCACATTGCTCGGGTCGTATTGCACGGTGTCGGCGAGCCGATGATGGTGAAGGCGCTGCCGCGCATGATCCGTTATCTGAAAGAGCGCGGCGCTTACGTGTTGTTCAATACCAATGGCACCTTGCTGACCGAGCGCAAGGGCAGGGAATTGATCGCTGCAGGGCTCGACGAATTGCGCGTGTCGCTCGACGCCGCCGAGCCGCGCGCCTTTCTTGCGGTGCGCGGCAAAGACATGTTTGCCAGGATCGTCCGTAATGTGGGGGCTTTCACCGCTATACAGCGTGCCGAAGGGATCGACCGACCGCTGGTCTCGCTGTGGTTGACCGGGCTCAAGGAAACGGTCGATCAGCTGCCGGCTTTCGTCCGGTTGGCGCATCAGATCGGCGTCGCCGAAATCCATCTGCAGCGTCTTGTCTTCATGCCGCAAGGGCAAGGGCTGGCGCGCGCCCAGTCCGCGCTGTTCGAACAACTCCACGGCGACGAGCCAAAGCGGCTGGCGGAGGCGGCCCGCCTGGCCGAGACACTTGGGGTCTCGTTCAACGCCTCGGGCGCCACCGAGCCCGGCACGAGCCTGAAGCGCTCGACCGAGAACCAGCCGTGGTCGCTCTGCCGGCGGCCCTGGACATTGATGTACTTCACCGCTCATGGAAGAGCGATCCCGTGCTGCATCGCACCTTTTTCGATGCGCGG
>JAFAHQ010000216.1 GCA_019237135.1 Alphaproteobacteria bacterium | reverse complement strand
CAGATTGGCTGAGGCAAAGCCAAACAAGCAGCAAGTCAACATGCGTCGCCGCCCGATCCTGTCCGCAAAATGGCCGAGGAGCGGTGCACTGATCATGTAGGTCAGCGCGAACACCGCGACACTCAGCCCCGCCTGTGCCGGAGAGGTCCTGTAATCGGCGGCGATCAGCGGCAGCAGCGGCGAGACGACAAACAGGTCCGTCCCGATCACGAACATTGTAAGCCAGCCCACCGCCAATTTCGCCACTGAAGCGTTCGCGATCACCCTCATTAGTCCAGGAGCTCCCCTCGCACCGACCGGGCCGGGCGCCGCACGGGTATGATCCTACGAATTTTTGATAAATGAGCGGTTAATTCTGCTCGACGATCGCAGCCAGTCACATGCGCGATTCATCGCACCGTTATCCGCAGCCTTTAACGTTAATTTTACGGACTGGTCATTATATCCGCTACCAGTGTAAATCGGATTTAGCACCGCCTTCAACGCCAACGCCGACCACTAGACGGTGCAAGGAGGTAACAGTGAAAGCTCAGCGCAGACCGGCAGACCGGAGATCGGATTGCGCGCCGCCGTTGCTCTGTACGATCGATGGTTTCCCCAACGCGATGACCATCATGCTCGAGGGACATCGGCCATCACGCATGCCGTTCTTCGAACGGCTGGCGGCCATGCCCCATTCAGCTGCGGGCGACCCGTCCTTTCTCGGTCAGATACATCTGATCTACCAGTCGGCCATGCATGCGACTCGTGCGGCGGTGTATTATCTGCCTCACCTCGACAGTCCGGCGCTGCGCAAGCGCAAGCTCCGGATTTTCGTCGACGATGACGGTCTGCCCGGTGGCGACACGCACCACTACCAGTTGACGCGAGCCCTTCGCAACATTGGCGCAGAGTGCGTGCTGCAGGACGAAGAGTTCGGCGACCCCGAGGAGCTGTGCCGCTACCTCGACGGAGAAACGGCTTATTTTGTAAGTATTGCGCGGAAGCTCTACTCACGCTCGCTCGGTCCCTGGTGCGCGGTCGAGACGATGTCGGTCGATTGGATGCGAGCGCTTGCCGAGGCTCTCTCCGTTCATTTCCCGCAGTTCAAGCACGAACCATATTTCGAGGAGTGCTTCTCGCATATGGTCGAGGAGCGCCACGCCGCAGAGGCTATCGAAGTGACCCAAATGATCCTCAGAGCGCGGCCGGAGCTGCTGGCTGACACGTTGCGCGATGCCAAGACCATTGCCGAGGCGCTCGACGGGGTATGGACCCAATTGGACAGGCTCGTGCAGCGCGCCACAGCAACCGCTTTGCCGGCTAGGGCCGGGGCGCAGCATTCGATACGCTGCGGATCCGTTAGAGCCGCGACAGCACTTCTTCCTTGAACCGGCGCATCTCGGCGATCGAGGCTTCGGGCTCGGGGCGTTCGAAATCGATATCGACGGCGCTCACGCCGAGCGCGCGCAATGCCCGTAGATCGGCGATGATGTCGGATGTGCTACCGGAGAACAGCCGGCGCTCGCCATCTGAGGCCTTGCCCGGCACCGCCTCGCCATAGCGCTTGACGCGGTAGGTCAGTCCGACATTCGCCGGGTCGCGGCCCGCCTCGGCGGTGAACCGGCGCAGCCGAGCAATGCCAGCCTGGTAGCGTGGTAAGGTGTCGAGTAGATGTTTGTTGTTGCTGCCGATCGGGTACCAGGCATCGCCTAGCTGCGCGGCACGGCGCAGCGCCGGCCCACTTTCGCCCCCGACCCAGATCAGCGGGTGCGGCTTCTGTACCGGTTTGGGCGCGAACTCGATCCCGTCGAACTTGACCCAGCTTCCATCTGCGCGCGGTATCTCCTCGGTCCACAGCGCACGGAAGGCCTTGAGGTATTCATCGGTCACCGCACCCCGCGCGGCAAAAGGCGTCGTGACGACGGCGTCGAATTCCGCCTGAAGCCAGCCGGCGCCGATGCCGACGACGAGCCGCCCGCACGACAAGACATCGATCGAGGCGAGCATCTTGGCGGCGAGCACGGCCGGCCGGTGCGGCACCACCATGACCGCCAGCACCAGGCGAATTCTCGAGGTCTTGGCGGCAATATAGGCCGCCGTCGTCAACTGCTCGTGCCGGTGCTCGGGTCCTTCCGAGAAGAATTCGCCGGTCTCGGAATAGGGATAGCCAGGCACCTGGAGGTTCGGCAGCACGATGTGGTCGGTCAATGTCAGATAATCATAGCCCAGCGCCTCGCCTTCTTGCGCGATCCGGGTCACGATCTCGGGCTCGGCGAGAGGGCCGCTGATTGGCAAGTTGAAACCAATCTGCATATCTTTCTCCTGGGGCAGCCGGCACACGAACGATAAGCCAATGTGTGATGAAGTGGAAATTGCCCGCATCGCCCGTGCGATCACCGTTATAGAGGCGCGGCTCATTGCCGCGAGGCATCTGCGGCTCGCGGACCGCATCCGCTTGCTCGAGAGCGAGAAGCGGAGGCTCGAAGCGCGGCTCGTTCAGCTCAAGACAAAGCGGTTTGGCCTCTCTCTCGACACGAGCTGCTATTAATCGTCATGTGAGCTATTGATAGGTCATTTCGGGTTCCCTTGCCGGTAGCCGTTTGTCAATGCCTTGGTGAGGCGAAGTCCGATTGCCCCGCCTGATAAATGCGAGCGCCTCATGTCCACGCCCCCATTCGCGTGCCTGTCGATCTCCGGGGGATAGCGAGCGTGTGGCGCGTCTCCCTGACAGTGGCTTATGCCCTTCGTGCCCCTAACGCGGCTCCGGGTTAGGTCGTGGCGCTATCTGCCGGGGTTCCTGATCCAGTCCCTTCGCGCGGCGCGCAAGGCCAAGCTCGCGGTTGGAAGCCTTGCGGTTTCGGTCCTTCGCGATGCGGGTCGTGCCTTTTGGACCCGCACAGTGTGGCGTGACGAGGCCGCGATGCGCTCCTTTATGCTCTCTGGCGTACATCGAGAGGTTATGGGTACCTCGTCGAGTGGTGCGACGAGGCAGCGCTGGCCCATTGGGTTCAAGATGCAAATGAACCGCCATCCTGGACGGATGCGCACCGGCGCTTCCAGCAAGAGGGCCGGCGTTCGAGGGTCAATCACCCATCGGAAGCCCAACGCCGGTTCGAGATCCGCGAGCCGCGGACAAGTAGCAGACTGGTATCCAAGTAACCGGTGGGGCCGATGCCTACTGCAACGCCTCGCACGAATGCCTTTCGTCGGTTAGCGACTTGGCTGATAGGCAAGTCGCGTGGGACACCGGTGCGGTCCGCGTCCGGGACGGCTTCCTGACCTTCCCCGAATATCCTGTCGCCCTGGTGCGGATGGAGAACGGGCGATGCACAGTGCTCCGGCGGAGGCGACACAATCATGGTTCGTCGCGAAGGCGGCTGTGGCGCTCAGCCCGATCCTCATTTTGTTGACCGCTGACGTGATCGGCCGGCTCGTACGTCGCACGCTTTGGCGGTGCACCTGGGTGGCGCCCCGGTCGGGACGTGAGACGGCACGCCACGAACCGGCCGGGGTTGCCGCTCTGCGGGGACGAGGCCCCGGACGGGTTGCTGACCGCCGCGGTGTTAGATAACCCAGCTCAGCATCAGCCGTCGGTATTCGCGTGAGCAGTCTCCCAACCTGGGCTATATGGTCGATCGCCGCGGCTGCCGTGCTCAGCCCAGTGCTCGCATTTCTGACGGCAATCGCGATCGAGATTTTGATCGGCTCGCTGATGGACGCTGGTGTGCCCGTACTCCTGCCCCTCGCCGTCACTGGCGCCCTCGGCTACGAGGCGCTGGCGACGATCCGTCGGCGATCGCGCGCGTCCATTTGTCGGCGGGGTCTGGCCCAGGAGGAAAAGCCGCCGAGGCCAGGTGCGACCTCAGGTGGCGCGGCGACAGGCTGACGATCAGCCGCCGGATGTGTCCCTCGCGCATCGCCGCGAGCTTCGCCACGCACGGGGTGCGCGGGTTGAGCGCGCGGCAGCAGCTGTGCCCTGTGACGATCGGGCTTCAATATTCCGGACCCGGGCCCGGCCGTCAGGCTGCCGCCGGCTCGTCGGTCGTCGTGTGCAGGTTGGGCTCGGGGCGTGTGGTCACTTGCCCCCGCTCCACCCGATGCACCAGCGCGCCAAGATGCGCCGGCATCTCCTGCCGCAGCCATGGCTCCGCCGCCAGTGCTGCGCGCATGTCGCAATAGCCCGCCTCCCGCCGTTCGGCGATCGAGCTACGCGAGAACTCGGCGTCGCTGTTGGGTATCTGGTCGACACCAGGTCGATACACGATGTGGACGATGTCCAGCCGCCGCTCCGTCAGCACTGGATCGTCTGGAACCGCCGAAACATCCGGGACCCCCGCCGCCTTTAGCAGCCGCACCGCATGGCGCAGGTTCAGCTTGGTCGCCACCGCGTCGACCTGGTGCGCCGTGCGGCTCGCATACTGGATCTGCTTGGCGCGCCACAGCACGGCGTTGATCGTCTGCGGCGGTGGCCCGGCGGCCTCCCAGAGATCGATCAGGAACACAACCATGCGCGGATGCCCGGGTTCGTCGATGATAGCATCCAGCGGCGTGTTGGAAACGCAACCGCCGTCCCAATACAGCTTCCCACTCACCTCCGTAGCGGGGAAACCGGGCGGCAGCGAGCCGCTGGCGAGCACATGCTCCGGTCCGATTGTCTGCCGATGGTTATCGAAGAACTCCAGATCGCCGGTGGCAATGTCGGTCGCCCCGAGGCTGAGCCGGATGATGCGGCTATTGATCAACGAGAAATCCGCGAACCGCCGCAAAGTGAACAGTAGGGGTGCGGTGTCGTAGAAGCTTACCTGTTGCGGCGTCGTCGGCGGCATCAGAAACGGGTTTACCGGCCGCGGAGTGAAGAAATGCGGCTGGCCGAATAGCAGCGCCTCGGCGTTGCTCGCCATGTTGTGCCATGTCTGCCAGGCCGATAAAGGCAGCTTCGTCGGCAGATCCGGCCAGGAGATTGCCTCCCACAATGCAGCCAGACGCTCGACGCGGTGTTCCGGCGGGTTGCCGGCGATGATCGCGGCGTTGATCGCGCCGATCGAGATACCGGCCACCCAATCCGGATGCAGGTCACGCTCCGCTAGCGCCTGGTAGGCGCCGATGTGATAGGCGCCGAGCGCCCCGCCGCCCTGCAGCATAAGCGCAAGCGTCGGAGCCTCCCGTGAAGACCTCGTTACAGTCCGCGCAGCCATAGGTGCTCCTCTGTTGCGGTGCAGCATAATATGACCCGGGCGGTCGGCCCAGCTCAAGCTGCTGAGCGGCAAGACCGGCGACACCATCATGCTGTTCGAGGAAACCACGCCGGTCGGCACCGAGACAACGTTTCACCTCCGCCGCGACAGCGACGAGGTCGCCTATGTGCTGAGCGGCGAAATCAGCTTCAAATCGGCGAGGAAATCACGGTCGGCGGGCCGGGCACCTGCGCCTTCATACCGCGCGCCACGGCTGGGAATCATCGGCCCGCTGCCTTTTTAGGCTGGATCTCAGAGGTGATCGCGCGCGAAGTCCCGGCCCCTGACGCTCGGCAGGGCCGCCGTCGCGGCGACGCTGACGATCGCGCAACCAAAGATGTAGAGCGCGATCATCTG
>JAFAHQ010000210.1 GCA_019237135.1 Alphaproteobacteria bacterium | reverse complement strand
AATTCCTGCCGCTTGTCGCTGCACATCCGGCCGGCCTCGGTCAGGATCTCGATCGCCAGGAACCATTCGGCCTCGGTCAGCTCGACCTCCCTGACGAAGGCGTGCAGGTGCTTGACGAGACCCAACATGATCTGGCGCAGCCGCGGGTCCGGCGTGTCAGCGAATCGCTGCAATACCTCGGCGGTGATGTCGTCTTCGGTCTTATTGCGCTGCGCCGGCATGGCCATTCTCCGTCCTTGCGTTGGGTGCGGAGGTATAGCGGAAAATCAGGGGTCTGGCGCCCCCTCCCTTCCCTCCCCGCCTGCGAGGGAGGAAAGTGGGGGGTCAGACTGCGTCGGCAACTTTCTTGCCGTTCGGGCTGCCGAGGCCGGTGCAGGCGTCCCATCCGGGGGAGGCCGCGAAGCTGCCGTTATTGCCCTGGGTGATATCCCGCAGGGCTCCCGGATGGCTATAGAGCGCCGGGTTGATGAAGCCGACCGGACTGGCCTTCGTCGCGTTGATCCGCGCGATCAAACCGGCCCACAGCGGAGCGACGGCGCTCGTTCCGCCGATGATCGTGTCATTGCCATCGACCCGCACGTCGTACCCAGTCTGCGGGTCCGCGTCACCACACACATCGGGCACGCCCCGCATTCGAAGCGGCTGCGTCCCACCTTGGGTCATGGTGACATTGAGCCCCTCCTGATACGACGGCATTGGGAAAAAGCTGCTTACGCCGCCACCGCCGGCGCCGCCGCCGGCGCCGTCGTTCCACACGGTTTCGCTGGTAATCGATCCGCCGGAAGCTTGCAGGTTGGTTCCGCCGCATCCCAACGAATGAGGGCTCGAAGCCGGGAAATCGACATGATCGGCTCCATCACCGACCCCGTCGTCCGACCCGTTGTCCCCGGACGCCACGCACACCGTGACCCCCATCGCGGCGGCGGCCTGGATCGCCTCGTCAAGTGCCGTCATCGACTGCGCGGTCCAGGATGATTCCGGACCGCCCCAGCTGATCGAAATCACCGACGGTTTGTTCGTGGCGTCATGCGCCGCCATGCTGACCGCATCGCGGAAGCCGGCATCGGTGTTCGGGGCAAAATAGACGACGATGTTGGCACCGGGCGCGATAGCCCCCGCCACCTCGATATCCAGCATGACCTCGCCATCGGGACCATTGGGATCCCCGGTGGCGTTGTTGCGGCCGTGATCGACCGAGACTACAGACACTCTCGGCGACGCCACGTTGAGCTCGGAGAAATATTTTTGTAGGTCGGCGGTGCGGTAGCCGCCACCGAGCTCGATGATGGCGATGCATTCGCCCTGCCCGGTTCCAGTGGGAAAACCGTAGAGTGAGGCGAGCTCGGTCGGCGTGAATGAGGCGGCGTCCGCTGCCGCGGCGTGCCATTGCACATTGCCGCGAGGCGGGCGGGATCGAAAGCGAGGGTGCGCTTGCGGCCGATTGTCGAGGCCGAGCACCGCCGTGACGACGCCGTGCAGGTCGTCAGGCAAATGAACCGGTCCCGTCCTTCCCCGATATGAGCCGCCGGGGTGCTCGAAGGTCTGCAGGTCCACTTCGAACGCATTATTGAATTGGGCAACCGTGCCGGAGAGAACGACGGTCCGGCGCGCAGCGTCTTCCTCGACGACGGCAAGGCCGTGGGCGCCGGCGAACTGCCTGACTTTAGCGATATCGGCAGGATCAGCGCCGTGTCGTTGGGCGAACTCTTCGCGGCTCAAGTGACGATCTGACCGCTCGCCCCTGGTGAGTTTCGCCACTCTGTCCTTTAGCGCGTCGCTCCCGCGAAACCGCAGCAGCACGCTGACTTCCAGCCGTTCCGAGGGATCTGCCTTACCGACGGATCGCGCTCCCCGCATTGGCTGCCTCTCGCTACCGATAAGTGCACGGCTCGGCATGGTTAAGAACTCCTCCCGATTCCACGCTCTCTTTAACCATACGACGAAGACGATTTCGTGACGAGGCCGTCCGCGCGAGACAACCGGTGAAGGGTTATGCGCGGCGAGGGACGGCTCGACGCGGCCTCGCGAGCACCAGACAAAAGCGACCGACCGATCGCAAGTCGCCGATCAGCGCAACGGCGACGGTCAGCGCCATGAACACGACGCTTGCGCCGAACACCCAATGCGGCGCGCCGCGGTCCATGATCCAGCCGAATAGCATCGGCCCGATCATGCCGCCGGCGCTGAGACCCATGGAGACGATCCCAAACGCTCGCCCGATGGCGCCGGCTGGTGCCGCCGCTCGTACCAGCATGTCGCGAGACGGCATGATCATGCCGGAAAGAAATCCCGCGATGCCCATCGCCGTGACAAGTGCCGGCGGTCCAAACCCGATCGTGCCGATCAACAGGATGATGACGGCGTTGACTGCGAAACCGGCGGCCGCGACCTGTCCGTGACGGCGCGTCCTGTCCGCAACGAACCCGCCGCCCAGCACGCCAAAGGCGCTCGCCGTCAAGTAAGCGCTCAGCGCCAAATTCGCCGCCGAGAAAGGCAGGCCGTAGGCACTCATCAACGCGACGACTGAAAAGTTGGTGATCCCGCTGCTCGACAGGCTCAGCAGGACGAAAAAGACGGTCAGAGCGAGGATCGCAGGGGTAAACACCGTGCGTCTTTGTTCGTCTTTTGACACAGGCTGATGTTTGTCTCCGCGGCTCCGGGACGGTTCGGCTTCCAGCGTCCGTGCCCAGACGATGGGCAGGGCCACCAGGGGCCCGACGAGCCCGGCGACGACCAGTGCGGAGCGGGTTCCAGCGGTCGTCGCCAGCACGAGCATTGCGGCCGGCGCGATTGCACTGCCGAGCATGCCGGCGAAGGTGTGGACGGAAAAGGCGCGACCGATATGGGAGGGTGCGATCCTCGCCGACAGGATCGCGTAGTCCGCCGGGTGATAGACCGCGCTGGCGATACCGAGCAGCCCCGTCGCGACGAGGAGCCAGGCGTAAGAATCGGCGAGGCCGATCGAGGCGATTGCCAAGCCGCCAAGGCACAGTGCGCCGATCAACAGCCGACGCGGTCCGAACCGATCGGCGAAATAGCCCATCGGCATTTGCGTGGCCACCGAGACGATCGAGCCGACGGTCAAGGCGAGACCCAGCTCGACAAACCCGACGCCCCACCGCTCCCGCAGAAGCAAAAACAGCGGCGGCAATACCAGCGAGTGGAAGTGGCTGACGAAATGTGCCGTCGAGACCAGCCCGATCGCCTGAAATTCGCCACTCCTCTCGACACGAGCGGCGATGGCCGCATCCGTCGTCATGCAGCTGGCCTTCTCCGACCCCGATAACGCGTCAGCATAGCCGCGACCGCGAGCGATCGGCAATCGCTCCTGGGCTCTTCGTGCACCATCAAGCCAATGTCCCCGGCTCGCATTTGAGGCGGTCGTATTCGGTGCGCACCATATCGACGCCGTAGACGCGTTCGAGCCTGCGGATCGTGAAATGACAGCGCGCCACCTCCTGGAAGTGCTCGATGAAGGCGAGATTGACGGCTGCACCGCCCACTGCGCCGACCACCGCCACGGCTTGTGCTGCTACCTTCTCGGACACAACGACACCGAAGCGTGAGGCGATCTGCGTCAGAAAGCGGGCAAGGAAGGGAGCGCTCTCACCGATCGCGCCCTTGTCTATAGCGAAGTCGGCAATTTCGACCAGCCCGCGGGCGAACATTGCGCGAACCGCGAAATAGTCGGCCTCCGCGCCTGTCTCGTCGGAGGCGGGGCCACCCAGCGCGAACACTTCGAGGCAGGCGAGCCCCGTCCGTGGATCCGCGAGGTCTTCCCCTTCCTCCTGCGCAATGGCCGCTATGGCGCGCAGCATGATCGTGGTCGAAACCGGCAGCTCGACCGCGAGTGCCGCGAGACCGAAGGCGCCGCCAATCGCCCCCACGGTGCAGGCAAGCCCGGAATGAAACTTGCGGCCTCCGGCGATGCGGCGATTTCGCAGACTGAACAAGGCGAGATCGAGGGCGCGCTCCAGGGCTTGCTTCGCTAGTCTGGCGACCGCAGCCGAGGCAGCTGCCGGCAGCGCCCGCTCCGCAAGCCCGACCGGCTTGCCAGCGAGCGCCGCAAGCCGCCCGGCGAGGCTCGGGCTTTCAAGCCGCCCCACCGCCGCGGCGAGAGCCTCGCGATCAGAATCGGAAAAAAACACCGCCGATAATTCTCTGCCACAGAGGGTGAAGCTCATCTCCGAGTTTTGTCGGCCGTCTCTGTTCCTGCCGCCTCGCCGACCGCGTCGATCGAGCGTGCCGCCATGCGGTTGGTGATTTCGGCAAGCTTTGTGCTCTGGTCGAGAAAGGCTTGCAAATGCCCGCGCATCAGCTCTGCTTGGACACCCAGCATGTCGTTGAAGCTGCGGCATTTCAGCAGAGATTCGGTCGCCTCGGCCGTTCGATCCATCACCTGCTGCGCGTAGTCCACCCAGGCTTGGGCGATGTCCTGCAGG
>JAFAHQ010000164.1 GCA_019237135.1 Alphaproteobacteria bacterium | reverse complement strand
GAGCTGACGACCAAGCGGCCGCGTGAGATGCGCCATATCCGCGGCCGGCGAATAGCGATGATCCTGCAGGACCCGATGGCGTCGCTGAACCCGCTGTTCAGCATCTATCTACAAGTGGCCGAACCGGTCTATTACCATCAGCGAGTGCGCGGCCGGTCGCTGCGGCAGCGGGTGCGCGACCTGCTGCAGGCGGTGCGCATCCCCTCGCCCGAAGTGCGGATGCGCGAGTACCCCCACCAGATGAGCGGCGGAATGCGCCAGCGCGTCGTCGGCGCGATCGCCATGGCCGGCGGCCCCAAGCTGATCATCGCCGACGAGCCGACAACCAATCTCGACGTCACGATCCAGGCGCAGTACCTCGACGTGTTGAAAGACATCCAGCGCGAGACCGGCGTCGCGCTGATCTTCGTCACCCACAATCTCGGCATCGTCGCCAAAATGTGCGACCGGATGGCCGTCATGTACGCCGGCAAGATCGTCGAGCAGGCGAGCGTGCGCGAGCTTTTCCGCTCGGCCCGGCACCCCTACACTCAGGCCCTGCTGGGCTCGATGCCGAAGCTCGGCAGCAAGGAGCCGCTCTTTGCGATCCCCGGCCAGCCACCCAATCTGGCGCGGCTGCCGCCAGGCTGCGCCTTTCACCCGCGCTGCCCGCACGCGATGCCGCGATGCGTCGAAGAGGAGCCGGTGGACCGGCTGATCGACGTCGAATGGAGAGCGCGATGCTGGCTCGCCGATCAGGAGCCGGCAAAGGAGGCTTATGCCAGCGCCACTGCTTGAGCTCAGGGATCTGCAAAAATACTTCCCGGTCAAGACCGGGGGCTTGCTGCGGCGCAAACTAGGTTGGGTCAAAGCGGTGGACGGCGTGGATTTTGCCATCTGGCCAGGCGAGACGCTGGGCCTGATCGGCGAGTCGGGTTGCGGCAAGACGACGACGTCGAAGCTGATCCTGCTCCAGGAATCCCCTACCGCCGGGACCATCCGGTTCGACGGCGAGGACGTCTCTGGCCTGCACGGCCAGGACCTGATGCGGTACCGGCGTGAGGTCCAGGTGGTGTTTCAAGACCCGTACAGCTCGCTCAGCCCACGTATGCGAGTCGGCAACATCATCGCCGAGCCCCTGGAGATCCACACCGACCTCTCACGTCGAGCGCTCGACGAGCGGGTGGCGGAAGTGCTCGAGCTGGTCGGGCTTCAACCAGATCTGGCTCGGCTCTTCCCGCACGAATTCAGCGGCGGGCAGCGCCAGCGGATCGCGATCGCGCGGGCGCTGGCGACGCACACCCGCCTGATCGTGCTTGACGAGGCAGTCTCGGCGCTCGACATGTCGATCCGCGCCCAAATCATGAACCAGTTGGAGCATCTGCAGGAGACGCTCGGGGTCAGCTATCTGTTCATCGGCCATGACCTTGCCACAGTGGCGCATATTAGCCATCGGATTGCGGTTATGTATCTCGGGCAGATCGTCGAGCTGGCTGACAGCCTCGAGCTGTGCGCCAAGCCACTGCATCCCTATACACAAGCGCTGTTCACCGCGGCTCTGCCGTCGCACCCGGACGAGCGGCACGAGCAGCTGACCATTACGGGCGAGGTGCCGAGCGCGCTCAATCCCCCTTCGGGCTGCCGCTTTCACCCGCGCTGCCCGCACGCGATGCCGAGATGCGCGGTCGAGGCGCCGATACGCAAAGAGATCGGTGCGAAGCACACCGTCGCGTGCCACTTATACTGAGCGGTGCGCCGGTGGGAGCGCGAGAGCTCGAAGGCCGGCCGAGGTCAGGCTTCAGCCGCCTCCGCTGTGACGGGCGTCACTGCCGACGCCTTTAGAGAGCTGTCGATCTCCTCGATGGACGCCCTTTTGTCTCGAAGCCGAGGCGCACGCACATCAGCCCTGCCTGGCCATACCAGAAGGCCAGAAACAGCAACGCCGGAAAGAGCGCGTCGAGCGTCACCTTTGGGCTGACATAGTTGGACGAGCCAACGATCAGGGCCAAGCCGAGAGGGCCGATGATCTTGCCCAGATTGCCGATGCCGTAGCTGAAGCCCATGCCGCTGGCGCGCAGCCGGTTCGGCCACACTGCCGCTAAATAAGGCCCAATGATTGCGTAACTGGCGTCACCAAAGAAGCGTTGAGCCATGATGAACAGTAAGAACACGGACACTGCACCGATGTAGACATCGTGCCAATACCCGGGGAGCGCCATGGTGAGTGCGCCGCCCATGCCGATCAAGAATCCCGAAGGGCACCGTCCGAGCGCATCCGACATCCAAGAGCGACAAGCCGGCCGACAATGCCGAGGATGCCGACCCAGCTCATCAGATATGAAGCCTCGGGCGGGGTGATCTTGAGGACCATCACGAAGAGGGCGGTGATCCACAGCAATATCCCGCCGATTGTCCATAGGTCGCCTGCCACTCTTTGAGGATAAACGCGAGCACATACCCGAGCGAGAAGAAGTCAAAGAAATCGAGCGTGTCGTCGAGGTTCGCAGTAGCGATGATCTTCCACCGATTGAGCGTCAGGTTCTTCTGATGTTCCAAATATTCAAACATCAAGACCTCCTCTGTCCATCAACTCGCTCTAAGGGGTCGAACCGGGCGGGCGCCTTCTCGGTTTTACCTGACCGAAGCGGCTTGTTTATGCAAGATACTTCAACCGATGATCGTCGACAACCGGCTCATCGACATCGACAGTGACGGATTGACGGCGGTTGTCATAGCGGATCGCCCCTTGGACAAGGTCTTCGGGCTCAGATCCCGTGTCTTTCACGGAGCTCCTCTAAGCGGTCCCTGATTTTCTTGGTGACTGTAGGCAACGGGTCTTGATCCAGCATACGCGCGACCCTCTCGGCATAAACCGAGCAAAGGAGCAGAGCTGGCCTGGTCAGATCGGGATCGGTTCGGGCGCGGTCGAAGATCTCGAACAGCAGGGCCATTTCCTTCGCTGGTATCCACCGGGCCAGCTTCTCGAGCTCTGCCCGGTCGATCGGCAGACCCCCAGCAATCGCCCTATTGCGGACTGTGAAATTCACGCCTGCCTCAGCGGCGTTCGATCTCGAATGCATTTATTGCTCTTCTCCAAATTGCGTTTGGCGCTCATCGGCGAGCTCGTGGGCCGGCGAGGTTCCAACCAAGCTGTAACCGCCTGCAGCATAGCAGAAAATCGCATCGCGCTCGATCGTTTATCAGCGCATGGTGCCGAACCCCGAAGCATCATAAGAAAATATTTACAGAATCCCGGCTAACTCAGATCGCTCGAACTGGTAGATCTGGACAGGTGCACCGGTGATTGATGGCGACGCCGGTCAATCACGACCAATGTGCCAGCAGCGGTGAATAGCCGTTCGCCCCCTGCGGTTTGGCGACGAAGCCGGAAGGTCGCTCGCGCCGCGGGGAGGGGGAAATGTTTTCCTGATCCGGCGCGCGGGCTTACACTCATACCGGTCAGCGACCGAGATCGGGCGCTGTCGGGCAAGCCGTTCACAGGCGGGTTCGACTGCTGCGGGGAGGGCGCGTGAGCCTCTGGAATGGGAGCGTCGGGCGGTTTCCCCGACTAATCGCTGCAACCGGCCGCGTAGCGACACCAATACGGCCCCTGCCCTCCGCCGCCACCCGAAGAAGGACGGTTCGACCTCGGCGGGCCGTGATCGGGCTCGGCACAGCGCTCCTCCTCAGCTATGGGGCGAGTACCTTCATATGGTGCGGGGAGCAGACGCCTCTGGTCATCGCGTTTGCGCTTTTCTGCGTGGCAGCGGCAACCCTTGCTTGGCGCGGGATTCGCGCCCTGGGGCGCCAGCAACTCGCCGCGGCACTCCTGCAGCGCAGCGAGCTGCGGCTGAAGCGCCGGAACTCGCTGCTTCAAAGCACGCTAGAAAATATCGGGGAGGGTCTGAGCGTGTTCGACAGCCAGGGGCGGCTGATAGCTTGGAACTTCCGGTTCTGCGAACTGCTGGATCTGCCGGCCGACCTCGCCGTCGGCGCAACGCTTCACAACATTCTGATGCGCCAGGCGGTCCGCGGAGATTTCGGCGGGGACAACCCAGAAACGGAGGTCGCCAGGCGTTTGGATCTTTTTTATCGCGATGTGCCGACGACCAAAGAGCGTGTAATGCCCCGCGGTCGGACGTTGCAGATCCGCCGGCGTGCAATGCCGAACGGCGCCGTTATCTCAGTCTATTCCGACGTAACGGAAATAAAAGCGTCCGAGCGGAGATTGATCGAAGCCCGCAGCCAGGCCGAGGCGGCGAACCGCGCCAAGGGCGATTTTCTCGCAAACATGAGCCACGAGCTGCGGACTCCGCTCAACGCGATAATCGGGTTCTCAGAAGTAATTTCCAATGAGCTGTTCGGCCCTATCACAAATGAGAAGTATCTTGAGTATATCAAAGATATCCATACCAGCAGCCTTCATTTGCTATCGATTATCAATGACGTTCTCGACATGTCGAAGATCGAGGCCGGTAAAGTCGAACTTGCCAAAGAGGTAGTACAAATTCAAAACGTCATAGGAGAGGTCATGCGCATGGTGCATGAGAAGGCGCGCAGCCGCGATATCGAGGTGAGGGCGCAACTGTCAGATGAGAACGTCGAAATCTGGGCCGATGAGCGCTCAATGAAGCAGATATTCCTCAACCTGCTATCCAATGCGATCAAGTTTTCGAAAGATGGGGGGCAGATTTTTGTTCGTATCGTTGCGGATCAGCCCGACATTGCTGTCCTGGAGATCGAAGACCATGGCATCGGCATGAGCGAGGAAGAGCAGGAGCGTGCACTGCAACCATTCGGGCAGGCGAAGCCGGTGACAACGCGCAATTACGGTGGCACCGGGCTCGGATTGCCTATCACCAAGGGCCTCGTCGAGGCTCACGGGGGCACCCTGACGATTGACAGCCGCGCCGGCTACGGAACGCTGGTCCGGATCGTTCTGCCGAGGGA
>JAFAHQ010000032.1 GCA_019237135.1 Alphaproteobacteria bacterium | reverse complement strand
TATCGGCGCCCGCGGCCTCGGCAGCCGTTATTTCTGTGACGAGGTGGATCCGCGTGTCGATCCGCTGTCGCCGGATAACAAGCTGATCTTTGTGGCGGGACCGCTGACCGGCACCTACGCCCCATCGGGCGGGCGCTACAATGTCGTAACCAAGGGCCCGCTGACCGGCACCATTGCCGCCTCCAATTCAGGCGGGACCTGGGGCCCCGAATTGAAATTTGCCGGCTACGACATGCTGATCATCGAAGGCAAGGCGGCAAAGCCGTTTTATCTGTGGATCAAGGACAACGCCGTCGAAATCCGTGACGCCGCCCATCTGTGGGGAAAGATTGTCCCCGATACGACCGACGCCATCCGCGACGAAACCGACGCCGACGCCAAGGTCGCCTGCATCGGTCCGGCTGGTGAGAACCTGGTGCTGTTCGCCGCGATCATGAACGATATGCACCGCGCGGCCGGACGCAGCGGGGTCGGTGCGGTCATGGGCTCGAAGAATTTGAAGGCGGTCGTGGTGCGCGGAACCGGCTCGGTATCCTGCGCAAACGATGCCGGGTTCCTGGCTGCGGTGATGGATGCGCGGCATAAGATCCAGCAGCACCCGGTCGGCGGCACCGGCCTTCGCCTATACGGGTCGGAGGTCCTAATGAACATAATCAACCAGGTGGGGGCCAGCCCGACGCGCAATTGGCAGGACGGCTTTTTCCCGAACGCCGACAAGGTCAGCGGCGAGGCGCTCGCCGCCAACCAGTTGCAGCGGCCCAAAGGCTGTTTTTCATGCATTATTTCTTGCGGCCGCGTCACCAAGGTCACCAACCCCAAGTACAAGGGCGAGGGCGAAGGCCCCGAATACGAGACCGCATGGGGCTTTGGCGGCGACTCGGGGGTCGACGATTTCGACGCCGGCATCAAGGCCAATTACTATTGCAACGAATACGGCATGGACACGATCTCGATGGCCGCGACCGTGGCCTGCGCGATGGAGCTTTATGAAAAGGGCTTCGTTACCGACAAAGACACGGGCGGCATTGCGCTCAATTTCGGCAATGCCGAAGCGATGGTCGAGGCGGTGCGGCTGACCGGCGCCGGCGAAGGTTTCGGCAAGAAGCTCGGTCTTGGATCTTACCGTCTCGCCGACTCCTACGGCCACCCCGAACTGTCGATGTCGGTCAAGAAGCAGGAAATGCCGGCCTACGACGCGCGCGCGATACAGGGTATCGGCCTCAATTACGCGACCAGCAACCGCGGCGGCTGTCACATGCGCGGCTATACGGTCGAAACCGAAGTGTTGGGCAACACGGTATTCGGCCCGAAGGTGGACCAGCATACGACCGAGGGCAAACCGCAGATGGTGATCAACTGGCAGAACCTGACGGCGGCGCTCGACGCGACTGGGGCCTGCCAATTCACCACCTTTGGTATCAGTGCCCCCGAGTATGCGGCGTTGCTCAGCCCATTGACCGGCGTCGAATATTCGCCAGACGAGTTTTTGAAATGCGGTGATCGCATCTGGAACCTAGAGCGCCTGTTCAACCTCAAGGCCGGGCTAAGTGCAAAGGACGACACGCTGCCGCCGCGGCTGTTGAAGGAGCCGATCAAGACCGGCGCGTCGAAGGGCAAGGTCAATTTGCTGCCTCAGATGCTGCCCGAGTATTACCGGCTGCGCGGCTGGGACGCGAACGGAGTGCCGACCCAAGAGAAGCTGCAGGAGCTCGGCCTCTCTGCATAGAACTACCTGGGGCGGTGGAGCTGCGAGCTCGTATGAAAATCCTCTATTTTGCGCTACTCCGCGACATCACCCACAAGAAGGAGGAAGAGTGGCGCCAGCCCGAGGCCAGTCTCGGGGATCTATTGCGAGACCTGGTGGCGCAGTACGGGCACGACTTCGAAAGATGGGTGCTGAAGGACGGCGATTTGTGGAACCTCGTCATCATTCTCGTTAATGGGCGGGACGTGCGCCAGTTGCAGAGGTTGAAAACGCCGCTCCAGCCCAATGACACGGTCGTGATCTTCCCGCCGCTGGGCGGCGGATAAGGGCAGAGCCGGTGATAAACCCCGTTTTCGAACCGCCCGGCGTGCTGTCCGCCGCTGCTTTTCGCGGTGATGACGTTAACAAGCGGTCATAAGAATGGAGTCCATTCAGGCACGATATGCGCGCCAGAAGGTGCTGAAGGAGATCGGTCCCGCAGGGCAGCAGATGCTTGCCGGGGCGACGGCCGTGATCGTCGGTTTGGGCGCGCTTGGCTCCAACAGCGCGAACCTGCTGGCGCGCGCCGGCGTCGGTAGACTGCGGCTGGTGGACAGAGACTTTGTCGACTGGACCAATCTGCAGCGGCAGTCCCTGTTCGAGGAACAAGACGCCGCCCAAAGACTGCCAAAGGCGGAAGCGGCGGCGCGGTACCTGAAACGGATCAACTCCCAGATCCGCTATGAGCCGGTCACCGACGACGTCAACCCGGGGAATATCGAGCGCCTCATCGTCGGGGCGACTGCCGTGGTCGACGGTTTGGACAATTTTTATACCCGCGCACTCCTCAACGAGGCTTGCGTCAAACACGGCATCCCTTGGGTCTATGGCGCGTGTCTCGCGACCTACGGCAGCGCCGCCACCATCATTCCCGGCGTTTCAGCCTGTCTGAACTGTCTCCTGCCTAATCTTGGAGAGGCGACCACTCCGCCGCTGAGCTGTGAGACGGTCGGCGTGCTCGGCCCGATCGCGGCCTTGGTCGCGGCGTGGCAAAGCTCCGAAGCCATCAAGATCATGGTCGGCAGCAAGGACGCGGTGTCGAACCACCTCGTTCATGTAGAGATGTGGCACAATGATTTTTCGACCCTGCCGATGACGCGGGTCGCCAACTGCAGCGTGTGCGGCCAACACAATTTCGAGCTGCTCGAACATGGAAGCCGGCTGGCGACGGCATCCCTATGCGGTCGCGATGCGGTGCAAATCGTGCCGCCGCCATCGTTCAACGTGGATTTCGACCTGCTCCGCCAGACCTTAGGTCGGCTCTTTCCGCTCGAGCAAAACCCTTACCTGATCAAATTCCATGTCGACAATCACGACGTCGTGGTGTTCCACGACGGCCGGGCGATGATCTTCGGCACTTCGGATCCGAAGGAGGCGCTGAGCCTCTACGGCAAATACGTCGGAGGCTGACCGGCATGACCGAGGCCACAATCTACCTGGACAATGCAGCGACCACCTGGCCCAAGCCCGAGGCCGTCTACCGCGCCGTCGATACAGTAATGCGCGAACATGGGGCCAACCCGGGGCGCGGCTCATACCGCATGTCAGTCGACGCACAGCGCTTGGTGGATGAGGCCCGCCTCGATGTTTGCCGGCTGTTCAATGCGCCAAAACCCGAACAGGTGATCTTTACGCTGAACTGCACCGACTCTTTGTGCATCGCATTAAAAGGGCTGATCAAAGCCGGCGACCGGGTTGTGACCGGACCCTATGAGCACAACTCCGTCGTCCGCCCGCTCGACTCACTACGGCGCAGCGGGGCACAGGTAGCGGCGGCCAAATCGACAAAGACATTGGGCATAGATCTTGATCATTTCCGCGAGCTCTGCCGCGACCGTGTCGATTTTGTCGTTTTTTCGCACGTCTCGAATGTCACCGGCAGCCTTTCGCCGGTCAGAGA
>JAFAHQ010000335.1 GCA_019237135.1 Alphaproteobacteria bacterium | reverse complement strand
GGGGCTCCTTGTTATCGATGGAGGTGAGCAGATGGGCCAAGTTCTGAGCGGCGGGTGCCTCTGCGGCGAGGTACGCTACCGCATCACCGCCGCACCCGTCGAGGCGCTCTACTGTCATTGCCGGATGTGCCAGCGGGCGCACGGCGCCCCGGTCATCGCGTGGCTCACCGTGCCGCTCGCAGCCTTCGAGGTGTCGGCGGGAAATCCTACCGCGTATCGCTCTTCGGCCAAGGCATTCCGCCATTTCTGCGGCGCCTGCGGCACGCCCCTGACCTGGCGCGCGGCGGCCAACCCGCGGCACGTCGATGTCAGCATCGCCACCCTCGACGATCCCGAGCCGATCGAGCCGCTTTTACACCTCTGGACCGAGAGCCAGATCGGTTGGTTCGAGATCGCCGACCATCTGCCGCGCTATCTCACGGACCGGCGGCCGCGACCGGTGTTCTGACCCAAGCGGGGATTGAATTCGTGTCGGAGCGGACTACGCACCCCCTACTGCGGGAAGTCGCGAGCGTGGTGGCTCCAGAGCCGCCGCCTCCCGCATCTCTGGCGCCTGCGGTCGCACCGCAGGTCGAGGAAAAGGTGTCACCTTCGACGGCTCCCCCAGACGTCGAGGCAGATGCGGCAAGATATCGCCGCCGGGTTTTGCTGACGCTCTCCGCGGTTGTCCTCGCGCTGCTTCTATACTGGGCTTCCGGTTATTTCTTTGCTTATACCGACGATGCCTATGTCACCTCCGACTTCGTCAACGTCGCTCCCTATATCAGTGGCCGGATCGTCAGCCTGAACGTCGTCGACAATCAGACCGTGAAGAGAGGCGAATTACTGGCGACGATCGATCCGACGCCCTTCCAGCTCGCGCTTAACGAAAGGCAAGCAAAAAAGACCGAGGCCGAGGCGCAGCTCGCCGTCGACCGCGACACGATTGCCGCGACGCAGGCGCAACGCGAGGACGCAGCAGCGAAGGAACGGCTGGCGAGCGACAATGTGCGCCGGGCGACACCAATCACATCCGCCGGCTTCTATTCACGTCAGGGGCTCGACACCTTGACTGCGAAGGAACAGGAAGCAAAGGCAGCCTTGGCCGATGCCGAATCCGCGATCGCGCAAGCGCAACAGACGCTGGCGCTGCATCAGACAACGGTTGCAGCGATCAGCGCTGAAATCGCCTATCTGCAATGGCAGCTCGATCAAACAAAGCTGCTCGCCCCGACCGACGGCACCATCACCCAGCTCACCTTGCGGGTCGGCGATCAGGCAGTGGTGAACGAGCCGCTGATCGGTCTGGTCGACGCCCACGCCTGGCGGATTTATGCCAATTACAAGGAAAGTGTGATCCGTCATATGAAAGTTGGCCATACCGCCTGGGTTTGGCTCGACACCTATCCGTGGCACATGCACCGCGCCACGATCCAAGGTATCGCCCGCGGGATCAGCCGCCAGCAGGGGGAGCGCAAGCTGTTGCCCTATGTGGCGCCGACGACTGACTGGATCCGGCTCGAACGGCGTTTTCCGGTGACATTGGTATTGCAGGAGCAAAACCCGGACATCGTGCTCCATATGGGCTCCGACGCGCGCACCCTCCTCTTTTACTGAAGCCAAAGCATGTTGCGCGGGATTGTTGGGGCGCTGGGCACGGAATTAGGCTCGCTGGAGCCTGGCAGTGTACGGGGCACCAAGGCTCTGGGAGCTGCGCTATCCGTGGCCCTGGCGGTCCTCGCCGCGTTAATTTTGCATTCCGACGAACCGTGGTGGGCGGCGATTTCCGCGTGGATGATGACGGGGATCTCGCTAGCCGACGCGTTGCCGAAAGGGGTCATGCGCATCGTCGGCAGCATCGCGGGAGCAACAATCGCCGTAATTGTCCTTGGGTTGTTCGCCTATGATCCGCTGCCATTTTGCCTTTGCCTGTTTATAATAGCATGGGTCGGCTTGTTCAGCTTTGCGAAGTCGCGCCACGGCTATGCTTGGATGATCGCGGCGATCACCGGCAATCTGGTGATGTTGATCGCGCTCGATCAGCCGCAAACGGCATTCACAATCGCAGTGAACCGCGTTGGGGATGTCACGATCGGCACCGCGGCCACGCTGCTCGTAACCTATTTGCTGCCCACACTCCCGGATACCGCCGGCAGCAATGTCGCCGGCGCACCGAGCCGACTGCCCCTGTTGTTTTGGTCGCGCCGCTATGCCCGGGAACTTGAGAGCTGGTTGAGCGAAAACTGGCTGCTGATATTGCATGCTTGCCGTGGGGGGCTCACGGTAATGGTGCTGCCGCTGCTGCTTAACTGGCTTGTGCCGCTCGGCTCGAGCCAGTTGGCCGTCACCTCGGTCGCGGTTATGGCAATCCCGACGACGGCGGTCCGAGAGCCAGCTGGCCGGGCCGTGGTCCAGCGCGCCGTGTATCGCCCCGTAGGTTGCGCGCTTGGCGCGCTGCTCGGCCTACTATGTCTCTATTGGGTCGGCCAAAACCTCCTCGCGTGGCTGCTGTTCCTTATGGGCGGTGTCTGGCTCTCCTCCCAGATCCAATCGGGCAATACGGCCATCGGCTATATTGGCATTCAGGCGGGCTTCGCCTTTTTGCTGAGCATGATCCAGGGTCAGGGACCGCCTCTTTCTCCTATTCCGGGCATTGACCGCTTTGCCGGAATAATGGCGGGGCTCTCTGTGCTGCTGATCATCACGATGGTGATGTCGCTGTTCCGCCTCGCACCGCGGCCCGCTACGGTCCGCGGCGGTTGACAAGCTGCGCCGGCGACGGTGTGATCCGGCTATCGATCTCGCGCAAAGGAGGGGGTTTTGGCCAAGTTCAGGATCGCGACGCCGACCGGCACCAGCTACACGACGGCCGGCGATTATGGGTACGAGATGGAGGCGCTCACCCCGATTGATGCCGAAATCTTTGAGATCCGCCCGGGGTCCGAGGACGAGTTCGTCAGCGCGGCGCGCACTGCCGACGCGCTCTACGCCAAGGGGCGGCGGATCAGCAAACGGATGATCGACGGGCTCGAGCGCTGCAAGATCATCGCGCTCGGCAGCGTCGGCGTCGACTCGGTGGATGTGGAAGCGGCGACGCAAAAGGGTATCCCGGTCACCAACTGCCCCGACACCTTCATCGATGAAGTCGCCGATCACGCGATGATGTTGATCCTCTCGACCTTTCGCCGATTGATCGTGCAGGACAAATTGGTGCGCGACGGGCGCTGGTCCGAGGGGCGCCCGATGCTGTCAAAGATCCCGCGCTTGATGGGCCAGACGTTGGGCCTCATCTCGTTTGGCCATGTCGCGCGAGCGGTCGCCCGTCGGGCAAAGGCCTTTGGCCTGCATGTCATCGCCTATGACCCGTTCATCGAAGAGCTGGTGGCGATTGAACACGGGGTCGAGCCGGTCAGCCTCCCCGAATTATTGCAGCGCGCCGACATCATCTC
>JAFAHQ010000181.1 GCA_019237135.1 Alphaproteobacteria bacterium | reverse complement strand
CCGGCGGGCATGAGGCGGCCCGTCGGTATCAGCGAAAGGAGACCACCATGTCGCCATTACGTGAGCGGATGATCGAGGACATGATCCTGGCGGGCCTGGCTCTGGGGACGCGTCAGGCCTACACGCAGGCGGTGCGCCGGTTGGCCGCGCGTTACCGGCGCTCACCCGATCAGCTCAGCGAAGAGGAAGTACGGAGCTATTTGCTCGAGTTGCGCCAACAGGGCGTGGCGCGGGGAACGTTCAAGATCGGGCTGTACGGCCTCCGCTTCCTGTACCAGCGCACCCTCCACCGCGACTGGGACCTGTTCCGGGAAAAAAAGGATCGTCGTACCCGGGCAGAAGCGGCTGCCTCATGCGCTATCTGAGGATCAGGTCAGGCGACTGCTCGGCCACGTCCGCAATCCGATCCCCCGGACGTGCCTAGCCACCATGTATGCGTGCGGCCTGCGCGTGGGCGAAGCCACCAGGCTGGAGATCGGCTCCGTCGACCGCGCCAACCAGGTGCTGCGTATCATCGGCAAAGGCGACAAGGAACGTCTGGTGCTGCTGCCCCAGCCAGTCCTCGACGAGTTGGGCACGCTGTGGCGGACCCATCGTAATCCCCGTTGGCTGTTCCCCAACCGGCGCGGCGATGGACCGCTCGACCGACACGTGCTGTCGAACACCTTCGCCGCCGCCGCCGACAGGGCGGGCATTCGCCGCGGCGTGACCTCTCATGCCCTGAGGCATTCTTACGCGACACGACTGATCGAGAACGGCATCGACATCCGGGTCGTGCAGATCCTGCTCGGTCACACGCGCATCACCACCACCACCATCTATACGCACCTCACCACACCCACCCGAACATCGCTCCACACTCTGCTCGATCGGTTGATGACCGGCCTCTGAGGCACGGTCATGCTCGACCTCGCCGACGTGTTCCGCCGCTTCGCGGCGGACTACCTCTCGGCTCACGGCGCGTCGATGCTGCCTTCACACCGGCGCGCCATCGAAGACATTCTCAACTGCCGCACCGCCGCGCTCGGTGGCCAGGTCTGGCGTTGCGAACAGTGCGCCACGCAGATGTTCTCTTATCATTCGTGTCGCAATCGCAGTTGCCCAAAGTGCCACACCGCGCAGACGCGGGAGTGGCTTGAAAGCCGCCGGGCGGAGATGCTGCCGGTGCCGTACTTCCACATCACGATCACCGTGCCCGACGAACTACGCGAAGTGCTGCGCGCCAATCAGCGCGACGGTTATGGTGTGTTGATGCGGGCCAGCGCGGCGGCGATCATCGAACTCGCCCGCGATCCGCGTTACGTCGGCGGCACCGTCGGGGTGCTCGCGGTGCTGCACACCTGGACACAACAATTGAACCTGCACCCCCATGTTCATTGTCTGGTCACCGGCGGCGGAATCTCCGAGGACACCAGCACTTGGCTTCCGGCACGCCGGAAGTTTCTGGTTCCCATCAACGCTCTCGCCAAGCTGGTGCGCGGCAAATTCCGCGCGATACTGCGCCAGAAGTGTCCCGATCTCGGCATTCCCGACGCGCTGTGGCGCAAGCGCTGGGTCCTCCACGTCACCGCCTGGGGCAACGGCGAACAGGCCGTGCTCGACTACCTCGCCCGTTATGTCTTTCGCGTCGCTCTCACCAATGCACGGATCGCCGACCTCGATCACGAAACCGTTACGATCCAATGCAGGGAACGCAAGACCGGGCGCTCACAAACCTGCCGACTGAGCGGCCATGAATTCATGCGTCGCTTCCTCCAGCACGTTCTGCCGCGCGGCTTCCACAAGGTACGCTACTTCGGCCTCTGGCATCCCGCGCAACGCGACAACGCCGGCCGGGTGAGGCAAATGTTGCAGCTCCAGGCGACACCAAAGCTCGATCCGCCGCCGGACTTCGTCGTGCCGCCGGTCACGCCGTCCGGCGCGAAGCCAGCGCCAACAATCGAGCCGCTAATCTGCCCGCACTGTCAGGGGCGGCTGATCTACGTCCGTACGCTCTCGCCATGTCAGGCCATGGGGCCGTGATCACCGCATCCAAGTCCGTCGCCGCCTTCGCCTCCTGTTGTCGCGTAACCGCCCACGCCATGGAGATCTGTCGCCAACAATGTGATGTGACACGCACATTCACGCACATATCTATTCAACTGACGCCATCAACCATCGCGACGACACCGCTTACCGCCGTTACACCGCGGTCTTGTTCCTCAGGTGACAGTTGCTGAGCCGCCATCATCCGCCTCGATACCGACCCCTGAGCAAAATTTCCAAACCGCCTCACCAACCCCCCCAAACATCCCGCGTTCCTCCAACGGAGCTTCCGCGGCGGCTGCGCGCCGCGAAAACTCTTAAGTCGTTTCGTGACGTAACGCTTCCCAGTAGAAACCATGCCACGCAAATCGATCGGCGAAACCGCCATGACCGACGCCGAACGCCAAGCGCGCTATCGCGCCGCCCGCACGGCCGGCGCGCCGGTCGTCCGCATGCATCGCCCGCCCGATCGTCGAAGCCGGGCCCAGCGCTGGAATGACAACGTCGCCGGCCTCGTGCAAGCACAGGCCGAGTACGCGGCTTGGTTGGAAAGCCTGCCGGAAAGCCTTCAAGAGAGTGCCATCGCCGATGCACTGCGTGCCATCGTCGATCTGGACCTCACCGAAGTTCAGGCGGTCATCCCGCCGCGCGGCTTCGGCAGAGACTGACAAGCTCCCTCACCCGCGGCTTGCACCGATGGGTCCACAGGAACCCCCGCGCGCCGCCGCGTAGCCCATCGACGCACTCCGCGGCCGCGCGGGTCCCCCTATGGACTACCGGCACAAGCCGCCTCCCTCGAGCGCATTCCGGCCTTTAGAACTGATGCATTTTCTCTCCGCCCCGCCGATGCATTTTTACTCCGGCGTTGACAGATCTTCTTGGGTAATGGGTGAGAACGAACACGTCAGTGTGATAGGGAGGGTTATCGCCCCACCAGCCTTTCCAATTTTCGTCCGGCCACGCGCCGCGAATTGGACCAAACATGTTGCGGCCCAATATCCACGCTCCGATGTTTTCGAAGCCGCGTGCGGCAAAGTCGTCATCGACACCTGCCTCAGCGCCACCTCCACCATGGAGCTTGCCAAAGGTGCGGGTGGCGAAGAGCCATTTGTGAAGCTCAAGACCGCCCTGGCCCAGAGGGTTTTCGGCA
>JAFAHQ010000378.1 GCA_019237135.1 Alphaproteobacteria bacterium | reverse complement strand
CAAGATCGTCACGGTTAGCTCGGTGGCCGGTCTGTCTTCGTCGGCCGACGGGGGCTACGCGCATTATGGTGCCGCCAAGGCCGCAATCGCGCATTACACGCGCTATCTGGCGCAGGATCTTGGCCCCTACGGCATCACCGCGAACTGCATCGCCCCGGGGGTCATCGCCACCGGGCGGATCATGCAGACGGTCCTTCCGGGCAGCAGCGACAGCAACCGGGACCGCTCGGAACTGGTCGCATTGCGACGCCTCGGCACCGTGGAGGATTGCGCCAAGGTGGTCGAATTTCTCGCCTCCGACCTCTCCGATTACGTGACCGGGACGGTGATCCCGATCGACGGCGGATTGCGTCGCGGATGACAACGGGAGGATGACATGAACTCAACGATGCGTTTCTCAATCTTTGCGTTACCAGCATCGCTTGTGCTCGGCGCAAGCGCGGTTTCCTCGGCGCAGCAGGCCAATATGAGCTTTTTCGTGACCAGCGCCGGCTCCGGCAAGGGTGCCGACCTCAGCGGCCTGGAGGGGGCGGACCGGATCTGCCAACAGCTGGCGCAGGCCGCCGGGGCCGAAAATCACACGTGGCATGCGTACCTCAGCACTCAAACGGTCGACGGTCAGCTCGCGGTCAACGCGCGCGATCGCATCGGGCAAGGTCCGTGGCAGAACGCCAAGGGGGTGATCATCGCCAAAAATGTCGACGAACTGCACAGCGACAACAACAACCTCACCAAGCAGACGGCGCTGACCGAGAAGGGCGATGTGGTCAACGGGCGCGGCGACACGCCCAACAGGCACGACGCGCTGACCGGCTCGCAGCCTGACGGCCGAGCATTCCCACCGGGTGACGACCACACCTGCCACAATTGGACGAGCAGCACCCAAGGTGCAGCGATGGTTGGGCACATCGACCGGCAGGGCTTGCGCGACGATGCCCAGTCGAAGTCATGGAATTCCTCGCATCTTTCTCGTGGACCGGACGGCGGTTGCAGCCAGGCGGACCTTCGCAGCACTGGCGGCGACGGCTTGTTCTATTGTTTCGCCGCCAATTAGCCTCGGCAGGCCTCTACCGATACTCGTCGCCGCAATCGCCGATCAGCTTCATCAAGTCGCGTGATTTTGCCAGAACCGGATCGATCATCGCATGATCGTCAGTGTCGAGCTCAAAACCAAAAACCCGGGCATTGTCCGCAATGTGCTCCGCTACGCCGAGCCGCGCGCCGACCATCACGCCGGCCACAGCGGGACGGTCCAGTACGTAGCGGACGCCGACATTGGCGATGCTCACCCGATGTTTGTCGGCGATTTGCTTCAGCGCCCCGAGCAGCTCCTGGAACAACGCCCAGCCGCCCCAGGCGTCAATCATGCGTTTGTACTTCTGTAACGAGGCGGTGTTGAGCTCGGCCCGCGGCGGCTCCGGCCGTCCGAGGTATTTTTCGGAGAGCAGCCCGCCGAGCAGTGTGCCATAGGCGAGAAGTGTCATTCCGCGCTCGCGACAGAACGCAGCCATCCGGGCCTCGGGGCGGCGATCGACGAGCGAATACTGCACCTGGTTCGAGACGATCGGGATGCCGTGATCGGCGATGACGCGCAGACGCTCGGTGTCGAAGTTGGTCAGCGCCAAGTGACGGATTTTGCCTTCCTGCTGCAGGTCGGCGAGATGGTCGAGCGCCTCGAGGTAGCTCTCGTCGCTGTAATCCCACCAATGAAATTGGAGGAGGTCGAGGCTCTCCACACCCATCCGCGAGAGCGAGATACTGACCGCCTCCTCGACGACCCGTCGCGTCATGCGACCCGGACGCGGCACCCATTTGGTGAAAGCCTGGATCTCGGCGAGCCGTTCGGTTCCATAGCGGGCGGCGAAGAGGCGGCGGAAGTCACCGACGAAGTCTTCGGCCGGGCCGTAATGATCGGCGAGGTCCCAGGTGGTAAACCCGGCGTCGTGATACGCGAACATCTCGTCGACCGCGCGCACCGGGTCGATCGAGCCATGCGCGCCGGAGACCTGCCACATCCCGTTGAGGATGCGGCAGATCTTAATATCGACGGTGAGCTGGAAGTGGCTCGACGGCGGCAGCGGCATTCTGCGCCTCGGGGTGCCGGGCGGGCCGGGCTCCTTGGTTGATCACCGCGCCTTAAGCGCTGCCAACCGCTCGCTCAGGCTCTGCGGGGCGGGCGGTTTGCCAGCCGCCGCGGCCAGCGCGGCCGCGATGTTGGGGTCGTCCTCCTCCGGCCGCGTCGGCCGCAGCAGCCGCGCCTTGCTCATCTGCGCGTCGGCCGAAGCCAGGTCCTTCTGCGCCGCGTCCTGCATTGCCTTCAGCGCGACGGTCAGGCTGCTCGTCTGGGTGGCGAGCCCCGCCGCCCGGCGCGCCGCCTCGGCCTGGCGATCGGCCTGCTCGCGCTGTTGTGCGGCACGCGACATGTCGCGCTGCGCCCGCTCGAGCTCGGAGCGCGCCGTCTTGAGCTTGCCGCCGGCCTCGGCATAGGTCTTCTCGAGCATCTCCAGATAATCCTTGGCGTCCACCTCGTCCTGTTTCTCGCGCTCGATCTCGGGAGTCATCTGCTCGAGCATTCCGACGAGCGTTCCGAGGCTCTTTTCCACTGCCGCCTTGCGGGTCGGGTCGCTCTCGTTGTTCGTCTGCTGCTGCAGCTGCTCGGCCGCAGCCATGCGCTGATGCGACAAAGCCTGGATCGTGTCGGCTTCGCGTTTCTCTTTGTCGTAGCCTTGGCGCGCCAGCGCCACTTCGCGGCCGAGCGCGTCGAGGTTTTGCTCCATCGTGCGCAACTCCGCCTCGCTGGCGGACTTCGGATCCCAACGCACCAATGCTTCGACACCGGCCTGAGCGGCCTTGTCCATTTTCACTCCCGCCAGGTTTTTCAGAAATGCCAACATGTCGACCGTCCTCCTCTGCTATGTCAATTCGGTACCATCGCCGCCGCATTCAGCAATGCGACGGCGATTTGCGCCCCCGCCAGGGTGATCGCCGCGGCGATGTTGCCGCCCTCGATCATGCCGCGAAAGTTGCGCATCGCCAGCGCGACGATGCCGAGCGTTATCAGTTGCAGGATCAGCGCCACGACGCCCCAAACCAATACATCGAGCAGGGTGCCGCTGGTTGCCAGCATCGCCGCCAACGGGATCGAGAGCGCCAGGATGGCGCCCGCCAGCACGGTGCCGGCCGCCGCATTACCGTGCGCCACCATCTCGCGTTCGCGAAACGGTGTCAGCCGGACGTAAATCGCCATCCCGATCGCCAGCAGCACGGCGCAGACGACGACCTGCAAGATCAGTTTCGGCAGCCCGGTACCAAGGGCATCGAGGATGGCGGCGAACGATCCGGGTGCGGCGTCCATGATGCTTTCCTTTAGGCGCCCTTGTTCAGCTGTCGAGCGGCACGGCGGGAAGGGTCAGCGCCGCAGGATTGATGTCGATGCCGGCATACACCTCGATCCACGCTTCGTCGCCCTGCTCGACGGCGCAGACCAGCACATACTCGGTCGCCGGTGCCGGCGGCGCAGCACCGGTGCGGGCGCCGTATAGCATGGCCTGTATTTTCCGTTCTATGGTGCCGGTTGTAGTCTGCACCGTCTCGACCTGCTGGCGCGGCTCTACCCGCGAGCTGCCCGGCGCCCAGACCCGGTCATAGGTTTTGCCGTC
>JAFAHQ010000235.1 GCA_019237135.1 Alphaproteobacteria bacterium | reverse complement strand
GGGTGCAGCAATCCGCGGTCGTAAATGCCGAAGGTCAAGGCCGAGTCGAAGGTCAGCCGACGCACCGCCTGTTCCAGGGTCATGACCTGCTTCTCGCGCACCCATTCGCCCAAGAGCTTTGTCAGGTAGCCGTAGCCGCCGTGGAATTGCACGTGTGCGCCGCCGTCGCCGAGCCCGATCACCGCGTTCGGATGGGTCAGGATCTTGGTCAGAGCCCCGTCATCGACATTGTTTTCGGCCTGAAGAAAGCGGGTTTCGAGCTTCTCCTCGACCACGAGGTCAAGGAAGGCGTCGATCACGCGTTTGCCTTGTTTCTCGGCGATCTGCCCGATCGACTTGAACTGCATCCACTGGTTCTTCTCGAGCACCGGCTCGTTGACCCACATGTAATTCCACCAGGTCTTCGAAAAGCCCACCGCCGTCTCCGGCTTGTTGACGACCGCCTCCTCGTGAAGCTTGGCGCGGATCTCTGGGTCGGCATAGGCCTTCATCTTCTCTTCGTCAGACGACAGCAGGATCGGATGCCAGGTCGGCAGGCCGCGGAACACCTGGCAGTTCTTCATTGTGAAGTCCTGCGTGACCCGGTTCGGGCTGCACATCGGATAGGCGCGGATGCCAAGCGCCGCGGTCTCTTCGACCCGCGCCATGTGCACCTTCCACTCGTCCGGCTTGCGCATGGTCTGAGAGAGGCTGTTGTAGACAACGGTGCGGCCGGTCGCCTCGGCGAGACGGCGGATCATGCCGTCCTTCAACTCGACATATTGCCCGCCGCCGGCCTGGATCGTGCCGGTGCTCATTCCGCGCAATACGTCGCCGAGCGCGAAGATCTCCTTTTCGTCGGCCCACAAGGCTGGGATGTGGACGCCCTGCGGGTCATAGTGACCCTTCTCGCGCGACACCGAGAGGCCGAGCGCGCCCGCCTTCATGCCGTCGCGGACGACGTCCTGCATCGCCTTAATCTGGTTGTCGGAGGCACCCGGCTTCTGGCACTCGTCGCCCATCACATAATGGCGCACGGCGGTGTGGCCGATCAGATTGCCGACATTGATCCCGAGGCACTTGTCGAGACGGTCCATGTATTGGCCGGTTGTCTCCCAGTCGAACTCGACCGTGCGGAGCACATCCATCGGGATCGCTTCGACATAGGAGAGGAACTCGGCGAGCCGCTCCTCGCTGCCTTTGCGCACCGGCGCCAACGACAGCGAACAATTGCCGAAGATCACCGTGGTGGCACCATGCTCGGGAGAGAAGGTGCAGAGCGGGTCCCAAGTGACCTGGGCATCGTAATGGCAGTGGTTGTCGATAAAGCCGGGGGCGACGGCGCGCCCCTCGGCGTCGATCGTCCGTGTGGCCGTCCCGCTCAGCTTGCCGATGTCGACGATCTTGCCGTTCTTGGTGCCGACATCGCCCCGGAACGCCGGCATCCCCGAGCCATCGACAATCAGCCCGTTCTTGATCAGCAGATCATACGCCATCGTTGTTCTCCTTGCGGCGGGTGATTTCGCCCAGAGTGTAGCGCCTCGCGTGGCCGAGACCCACCCTGGGTGCACGTCAAGCCATGCCGTGAACGCGTGGGTGCTAACCGCCAAGCGAAGGCGATGGTGGCCGGAGCGCGGGTTCGTGCTAAAGCCTGCCCAGAAAGCTCGATGGGAGCCCCCGAAGCCATGACATTGTCTGCCGACGAATATCGCGACCACCTTGAGACGACCGCTGTCCGTGCGGGCTTCGCCTTCGGCGGCGTCGTGCTACCGAGCGAGCACGATGTCAGCGTCGGTAAGCTGCGGTTCCGTTATCTCGACTGGGGGACCAAAGGGCAGCGGCCGATCCTCTTTCTGCATGGAGGCGCGCTGACCGCGCATACCTGGGATTTGTGCTGCCTCGCGTTGCGTGACGAATTTCACTGCATCGCGCTCGATCAGCGCGGCCATGGCGACAGCGATTGGGCGCCTGACGCCGACTATTCGATCGGTGCCCAGCGCGAGGATATCAGAGGCTTTGCCGATCGGCTGGGCCTCGATCGCTTCGTGCTTGTCGGGCAGTCGATGGGTGCGATTAACGGGCTCGCCTTCGCGGCCGCCCGCCCCGAGCGACTTTCGGCATTGGTCATGATCGATGCTGGCCCCGAGGTCAGACGCCGGGGGTCGAGCCGCATTCGCGAGTTTGTCAACGGCGGAGCCAAACCGGAGACCCTGGAGGAGATCATCGAGCGGGCGCTCGCCTTCAACCCAAGGCGTGATCGCCAGATCCTGCGCCGCAGTTTGATGCACAATCTACGCCGGCAACCGGACGGCAGCTGGAGTTGGAAGTACGACAGGCGAAGGTTTCAGCCGCTCGATCACGACACGCACCTCGCCGAGCGGCGCCGGCTCGCCGACAACCTCGCCAACGTCACCTGTCCGGTCTTGGTCGTGCGCGGCGCGGAGAGCGACGTGTTTCACCAGGAGGATGCCGAGCGTTTGGCGAAGAATTTCCCCCACGGCCGGCAAATCATTATCGAGCAAGCCGGGCACACCGTCCAGGGTGACAACCCGAAGGATCTGGTCGCCGCGTTGCGCGAATTTCTCGGATAGGCCGCTTACGATTGCCGCACGAGCTTGCGGATGCGGTGGTTTTCGGTGTCGCCGATATAGATCGCCCCGTCGGGTCCGACGACGGCGCCGTGCGGGCGGCCGAGTCCGGCGGCCTGCGCCGGGCCGCCGTCGCCTTCGCCGCTTTTCCGCCCGCCGGCGATGGTCTCGACAATTCCGTCCGCGGCATAGATACGGCGGATCGCGTGGTTTTCGGTATCGACGATCAGGATGTCGCCGCCGGGTTCGAGCGCCATTTCCTTGGGCGCGTCGAACACCGCGGCGAGCGCCGGGCCACCGTCGCCCGAATAGCCGCGCTCGCCGGTGCCGGCAACCGTTGTGATGATGCCGGTCGCGGGATCGACCCGGCGTAGGCTGCTGCCCTGGCGTTCGAGCACGTAGACGGTTCCGTCGGCCGCCACCTTGACTGCACGGGCGCCGTAGATCCCGGCCGCCGTCGCGGGTCCGCCGTCGCCGCTGTGCTGCGCCTCGCCGGTTCCGGCGAAGGTCGAGATCGTGCTGGTGGCGAGGTCGACGACGCGAGCCCGATGATCGGCGACATCGGCGATAAACAGCCGGCCGTGCGCGGGATCGAGCGCTAGCCCATTCGGCTCGACCATTCCGGCCCGTGAAGCCGGTCCTCCGTCACCGCCGAACCCGGCTGAGCCGTTGCCGACGAACGTCGTGATCACGCCCGAGGCGCCGTCGACTCGGCGCACACAGCGATTGTGCCGGTCAGCGATGTAAACATTCGCCGCCTTGTCGATCGCGATGCCGTAGGGTTCGTCAAGCCGGGCGCGGGTGGCGGGTCCGCCGTCGCCGGAATACCCCGCCTCGCCCGAGCCGGCGCAAGTCACGATGATGCCGGTACGCGCGTCGACCCGCCGGATGCGGTGGTTGAAGGTGTCGGAGAAATAGAGGTTGCCGTCCGCGTCAAAGCCGACATCGAACGGCCCGTTCAGCAGAGCGCGTTCGGCCGGTCCGCCATCCCCTGCGAAGCCCCGCTCGCCGGTGCCGACTGCCGTCGTGATAATCCAGGATTGACTTGGCATGAGCGGCCCCCTTCGGTTGAGGAAAGCAATTTTAGCATCGCTTTCCGAGCCAGCGACCGCCGATGTAAGTTAGCCCGTATCCCTCGCACGAGTGACGCCATGTCTTCCCCGCGTATCTCGACCCTCCGTTCATTTTCAGCCGCGGCGATCCTCGCGGCCATCCTGCTCGGCCCCGCGGCGGCCGATCCCCCTGACATCGCCTCGCTGACCGGACAGCTGCTGATCGCCTCGCCCAATATCGGCGATCCGCGCTTTGCCCACACCGTGATCCTGATGGTCAAACACGATAAGGACGGGGCACTCGGCATCACCATCAATCGACCAGTCGGCGAGAAGTCGATCGCCAGCCTGCTCGAAGCGCCGGGCGAGGACGTCTCGGGGATCGAGGGCAGCCTGCGCGTCTTCGCCGGCGGTCCGGTGCAACCAGAGCTCGGCTTTGTCGTGCACAGCGCCGAATACCGACGCGACGAGACCATCGAGGTCGATGAACACGTGGCGATGACGGCGAGCCGTCAGATCTTGCGCGACATCGGTCACCACCACGGTCCCGAGAAAAGTCTTTTCGCGCTTGGCTACGCGGGCTGGGGGCCCGGTCAGCTCGAGGGCGAATTGGCCCGCCACGACTGGTTCACCGCGCCCGAAGAACCCAAGCTGATCTTCGACGAAGACCGGGCCAATCTGTGGGAAGACGCATTGGCGCGCCGCACCCGCGAGCTTTAATGCGACATCAGCACCGGCAACGTCATGCTGCGCAGGATCGAGCGAGTGGCGCCGCCGAGCAGCAGCTCACGTACCCGGGAATGGCCATAGGCGCCGATCACCAATAGATCAGCGCCGAGATCGGCGGCGCGGGACAGCAGCACTTCGCCGGCCGGAATGCCAGCCGAGACGGTGCGCTCGATCGTGGCCTTGACACCGTGTCTGGCCAGATGCAACGAGATGTCGGCGCCGGGAAGCTCGCCATGCCCATCCGGTCCCTCGTGTGCGTCAATCGTCAGCACGGTCACGACGTCGGCCGCCACGAGCAGCGGCATCGCATCGTTGACGGCGCGGGTCGCCTCGCGGGTCGCGTTCCAGCCGATTAGCACGCGACGGCCAACAGTCTCGAAATTCCCGGCATAGGGCACGACGAGAATCGGCCGTCCGGAGGCCAAGGTGACATGTTCCGGACGCGGCCGGATCAGCTCAGCGTCGCCGCCATCGGGATCGAGCTGGCCGAGGATGGTCAGATCGACATAGCGGGCATGGACCGCGGGATCCGATTCCAGGCCATCGGCAACCGTCCGCCATTCCGCCGATAGGCCGCGCAGGCTCGCGGTGCGCTCGAACGCCTCGCGCTCCTTGTCGCATTCCTCTTGCGCCTTCTCCCGCAGCTCGCGAAAGAACGGGTCGAGCAATGCGGGATCATAATAGCCGAGATGACGCGGGGCCTCGGGAACCGGGAATGGGTAGAGCCCGACAAGATGCGCTGCGAAACGCTCGGCAAGCGCTGCGGCGAGGGCGATGCGGCCGCGCGACGCTGCGTCCGAACCGAGCACCACCAGCAAATCCTTATAGCTCATCTGTCGATCTCCTGATCACACCCGGCGAACTTCGTCCGAGACGGCGAGACCGCCTTGATCTCGGTCAACGAAGATATCGGAGCCTCGATACCGACCGCAAAACTTCTTCGCATGATGTGCTATGACCAACCGATGACCGATCTCGCCTTCGCCTCCGCCGCCGAGCTCGCCCGGCTGATCGCGCATCGGGAAGTGTCACCGGTCGAACTCGTGGTATGGTTTTGGACCGCATCGAACGCGCGCAGCCAACACTCAACCCCTTCATCACGGTGACCGCTCAGGCGGCCCGTGTCGCGGCACGCGCCGCCGAGGCGACTGTAATGCGGGGCGAGGCCATAGGGCCGCTCTTCGGCGTAGCCTTCTCGGTCAAGGACCTCGTCAACACCGCAGGGGTGCGCACCACTTTCGGCTCGGTGGCGCTCTCCGACAACGTGCCGTCGGCCGACTCGGCCGCGGTGGCCCGGCTGAAGCGCGCCGGCGCCATCGTGATCGGCAAGACGACGACTCCGGAATTCGGTCACAAATGCTTCACAGAGGCGCCGCTCTTCGGCCGCACCGCCAATGCTTGGGACCACAGCCGCACCTCGGGAGGATCGAGCGGCGGTGCTGCGGTCGCGGTCGCCGCCGGTCTCGGCCCGCTCGCCATCGGCACCGACGGTGGCGGCTCGGGCCGCATCCCCGCCGCCTGCAACGGTGTGGTTGCATTAAAGCAGACCCTTGGTGTCGTCCCGCACGATCTGACCCCAGACGGGTTCGGCAACCAGTCCTTCATTATGCCGATCACCCGCACGGTCATGGACAACGCCTTGATGCTGCAGGTGATGGCCGGCCCCGACCCGGCCGACCCGCATTCGCTCGGCCTCCCGGTCGCAGATTTTGTGGCCGCAGCCCGGCCCGAGGGCGACCTCAAGGATCTGCGCATCGCCTGGCGACCCTATCTCGGAAACCGCAAGGTGGCACGCGAGGTCATGGCGCTATGCGAGGAAGCCGTCGCCGTGCTCGGCGAACTGGGTGCCGTAATCGAGCCGATGGCGGACGACTTCGAGAACACCGAACCGGTGTGGCTGGTGCTGACTCAGTCGTTTTGGAACGCCCGGTTCCGCCGCTATGTCCCCGAATTCGGCACGCGGATGAGCACGACTCTGCTGCGCCAGATGGATGACGGCGCCCACTACACCGCGACGGAATTGCAGGAGGCGATGTTCGCCCGAACCCGGATCTATCGCGAAATCCAGGGCTGGTTTGAGCGGTATGAGGTGATCGCGACGCCGACCCTGGCATGCACTGCGCTCGCGATCGACCACGATTTCTTCGCTCCGGTCGAGATCGACGGCGAGACCACCGACACCGTGCGCAAAGCCTGGTACCCTTATACCCATCCGTTCAACCTCTCCGGCAACCCGGCGATAACCCTGCCGTGCGGTTGGGCCAGCGACGGACTTCCCGTCGGATTGCAGCTCGTCGGGCCGCATCTCGGCGATGCCCGGCTGTTGCGGGCCCCGGCACTGTTCGAGATGGCACGGCCTTGGGTGCACCGGAAGCCGCGGCTGGTCCAATAGCCGATGGCCCTGCTGTTCCGCTCCACGGTTGATTCCGCGGCGCGCTGGCGCGCACAGCTCACCAGGCTGGCGCAGCAGCTCGATATCCGGGTGTGGCCGGAAATCGGCAATCCGGCGGAAATCGATTATGCGCTGGTGTGGCGGCCGGCGCCCGGCTTCCTGGCTTCGTTGCCAAACCTCAAGCTGATCCTGTCGCTCGGCGCCGGGGTCGACCACCTGCTCGGCGACCCGCAATTGCCGCGCCACCTGCCGATCGTCCGCCTCGTCGATCCGCACATGACCGCTGCGATGAGCGAATACGTCGTGCTGCAGGTGTTGCGCTTGCATCG
>JAFAHQ010000374.1 GCA_019237135.1 Alphaproteobacteria bacterium | reverse complement strand
CGGAAGTCGCCTCGCCACGCATCTGGGAGCCGGCAAGAAGAGCCGCTTCGACATCGGGATAGTGACGAGAAACGAAACGGCGGGCGAGATCGAGCGCGCCGGTCATCGCTTCTTGTGCCCTGCCGGATGGTTCGACGTCCATAGATCCCTGCTCGCTTTTGTTCATGTGCCCTCGATCGTGCATCCGGGCCGGCGATCCGCAACGGGTCAACAGCATGACCGGGAAGCCGCGCGCCGATTCCGATGTAGACCTCGTTCTGCTTGTGACGGACCTCTGGGCTTTCGAGGGGATACCATGCCCGGGATCCGCCATTCCGCCATGACTTAGGCGGCGAGGCCGTCGAATTGCGCCACCCCCCGGCGTCGTTTCCGGCATGGCCTCATGGCTCCTTTATGCGGGGCGTTATAGTGTCGGGCCGCGGCCGCCGCCATCTGTGATGCACAAATCGGACTATGCGACGCCACAGCTATTGCCTGCCGACCTTGTTGGCCGCCCTTGTTTTGGTCTGGTCTTCGCGGGTCTCGACGAGCCTGGCCCAAGCACCGCAGGGTGCCTTCGCGGCGTCGTACATAGCGGGGTCGCGTGACGATACCGGCCGTTTTATGGGCGGCACGGAAATGCGGGTGCTCGCCGCACATGCCGGGAGGCTCTATGGCGGCAACGGCTATTGGGAGGATCAGCCTGGGCCGGAGGGCCTTCAGGGCGCGCAGATCCTCGTTCTCGGCGGACCGGGCGCACGGTGGAGGGTCGATCACGCCTTCGAGGAGCGGCTGCCGGATGACCGCCCGCGCGATCTCGCCGTCTCGGCTCTCAAAGAAGTGACCTTTGCAACCGACGGCAATGGCGTGCGCCTGGCCGCGCCCGTGTCGTTGTTGGTCGCCGCAAACTGGGACCTGAGCGGCGCAGGCCGGGTGTTCAGCCGCGACGACGCGACCGGTGCCTGGACCGCTGCGACCCTCGCGCAGGACCGCCCGACGCCGGGCTTCCTGCCTCAGGTGCGGAGCCTCGGGACCCATCGCGATCGTGTGACCGGGATCGACCATGTCTTTGCCGGGCAGAACCCACATGGCGTCTTCAGCGGCACCTACGATCCGACCGTCCCCGGCCATATCCGCTTGAGCGCCACTCCGGAGCTCGACCTCTCGAACGTTTCGCCGGCGGGGATATCGGGCCGCAACGGCTATCTGCGGGTCAGCAGCTTTGCCGAGTGCAACGGCACACTTTACACCGCGGTCGGGCAGCACATTTACGAGCGGACCGACGGCGCAGAACCGCATTGGCGCCTCGTCTACACGAACTCCTACCCTGGCCATTCCGAGACCGGGCTGCGCGGGCTGACCACGATCCCCGATCCCTCCGGCCGTGGCGAGGTCTTGCTCGCTGCCGTCGAGGGCAGCGCGGCGCGGATCGTACGCGTCGACCCGCGCGACGGCGGCGGGGCCACAGAGCTCGATCTCCCGGAATTTCTCCGGCAGCGCTGGGGGATGCCGGCCGGCTACGTGATCGCCGCCTACAACGATATGGCGAAGGTGCGCGATCCCGCCGGCGGCGAGGCGCTGCTGATCGGCATCGAGGCCTTCATCCCGGGGCAGGCGCAGATCGCGGCGGGCCACGGCGTGGTCACTGTCGGATACGGCCGCCTCGAAGCCGGCGGCTGGTACTTGGTGCGTCGCTCCAATGGGCATTTCGACCTCGGGCAGATTCCTGCAGGTTCAGGCCGCGCATTGGTGGCGATCCGCTCGATCCGAGCTTCGCCGTTCCCGCAGGAGCGGGACGCGCTCTATTTCTCCGGTTACGACGCAAACAAAGCGCCGGCGCACGATACCGCCTGGATCTTCCGCTCGACAGTCGGCGGAGCGATCGGCGCGGCGCGGTAGTGATGGGTTCGAGCCAAGAGCACACTGTGGGTGAGAAGAAATCCACACTGATCGTTTTCGGCGGGCTCCCCGGAACAGGCAAGACGACTCTCGCCAGGGCCATCGCAGAAGAGCACTCGGCGACCTACTTGCGCATCGACACAATTGAGCAAGCGCTGCGATCCTCCGGGGTTCTTGTGGGCGACGACGTGGGTCCGGCGGGTTACCTCGTTGCCTATAAGGTGGCAGAGAGCAACCTGCTCATGGGCGGGATGGTGGTCGCCGATTCAGTGAACCCGCTCGCTGTAACGCGAGATGCATGGCGCCAGGTGGGCGCGACCACCGCATCAGAGCTTGTTGAAATCGAAGTCGTATGCTCGGACCTGGCCGAACACCGCCGCAGAGTTGAAGCACGCTCGGCGGATGCACCAGGGCTGGCTCTGCCTACCTGGCGGGATGTCGTCGAGCGTGACTATGAGCCCTGGGACCGATCCCGGATCGTTCTCGACACGGAAGGTTGCACGATCGTCGAGGCACTCAAACAACTCCGCAGGAGGATCGACGACATTCGGTCAGGCAGATAAATCTTCGACGCCGTAGAAAAACTGACCCAGCAAACTCGATCAGCTAGTCGTGATATGG
>JAFAHQ010000138.1 GCA_019237135.1 Alphaproteobacteria bacterium | reverse complement strand
CTGGTCAAACGGCACAAACGTCGCCCCGCCACTCTCCGCCAACACCTTGGTGATTGCCGCCGTCAGCGTCGTCTTGCCATGGTCGATGTGGCCAATCGTCCCGATGTTGCAGTGCGGCTTCGTCCGCTGAAACTTCGCCTTCGACATAGTCTTTCTCCGCTCAATTCAGCGCTGGCCTGATGGTCAGGCCATCTTGGCACGGACTTCGTCTGCTACCGCCTGCGGTACCAGTTCGTAATGGTCGAAATGCATGGTGTACTGGGCGCGACCCTGACTCATCGAGCGCAACGTATTGACATAGCCGAACATGTTGGCGAGCGGCACCATCGCATCGATGACCCGTGCATTGCCGCGGGTATCCATTCCCGTGACCTGACCGCGACGGCTGTTCAAGTCGCCAATGACGTCACCCATGTACTCCTCGGGTGTCACCACTTCGACCCGCATAATCGGCTCGAGCAGTTTTGGCGCAGCCTTTATGACGCCGTCCTTGAAGGCCGCGCGCGCTGCGATCTCGAAGGCGAGCACGCTCGAATCGACTTCGTGATATGCGCCATCGAACAACACAACCTTCAGATCGATAACCGGGAAACCGGCGAGCACGCCAGTCTCGGTCGATGCCTTCAGCCCCTTCTCGACACCCGGCACATACTCCTTCGGCACAGTCCCGCCGACCACCGCGTTTTCGAAAACGAAGCCCGAGCCCGGCGGCAGCGGCTCGAAACGGAGCTTGATGCGAGCGAATTGGCCGGCGCCTCCGGTCTGCTTCCTGTGCGTATAGTCGACCTCGGCTGTGCGGGTGATCGTCTCGCGGTAGGCTACCTGGGGTACCCCGACATTGGCGTCGATCTTGAATTCGCGTCTCATCCGATCAACGATGATCTCGAGGTGCAGTTCGCCCATTCCCTTGATCACCGTCTGGCCACTCTCATGATCGACCGTGACGCGGAATGACGGGTCTTCGGTCGCGAGCCGGGCTAGAGCTTGGCCCATTTTCTCCTGGTCGCCCTTTGTTTTGGGCTCAACAGCGATCTCGATGACCGGGTCCGGGAAGTCCATGCGCTCGAGCACAACCGCGTGGGCGGGGTCGGACAGTGTGTCACCGGTCGTCGTGTTCTTGAGCCCGGCTAATGCGACGATATCACCGGCGCGCGCCTCTCTGAGATCCTCACGGTGATTGGCGTGCATCTGCAGCATCCGGCCGATCCGCTCGCGACTGCCCTTGACGGTATTCAAGAGTTGGCTACCGCTCGTCACGATACCGGAGTAAATGCGAACAAAGGTCAGCGAACCGACAAAGGGATCGCTCATGATCTTGAACGCTAGCCCAGCGAAGGGCTCATCGTCCGAGCAGCGGCGCACGACCATGTCGTTCGAGCCCATCTTGACCCCTTTGATCGCGGCGACGTCGGTCGGCGCCGGCAGATAGTCGACCACGGCGTCGAGCAGCGGCTGCACCCCCTTGTTCTTGAAGGCGGAGCCGCACAACACCGGGACAAAGGCACCGTCAAGCGTACCCTTACGGATACAGCTTTTCAGCGTTTCCCTTTCCGGTTCCTCGCCGCCGAGATAAGCTTCCAGCGCCGCGTCGTTCTGCTCGACTGCAGCTTCAACAAGTTTCGCGCGAAACACTTTCGCCTCGGCCGCCATCTCAGGAGGAACGTCTACGACGTCGAACTGAGCGCCCAGCGTTTCCTCGCGCCACTTGATTGCCCGGAAGCCAACTAGATCGAGCACGCCGACAAATTCATTTTCGACGCCGATCGGCAGCTGCAGCACTAGCGGCTTGGCCCCCAGGCGGTCGGCAATCATCGCGAGACAGCGCGAAAAATCCGCACCGATGCGATCCATCTTGTTGACAAAACAGATCCGTGGCACACCGTATTTGTCGGCTTGCCGCCATACCGTTTCCGACTGCGGCTCAACGCCAGCGACCGAATCGAACACCGCAACTGCGCCGTCGAGGACCCGCAGGCTGCGCTCGACCTCTATGGTGAAATCGACATGCCCCGGCGTGTCGATGATGTTGATCCGATGGTCATGCCAGAAGCAAGTCGTTGCCGCGGAGGTGATTGTGATGCCGCGCTCCTGCTCTTGCGCCATCCAGTCCATCGTGGCAGTGCCTTCGTGGACTTCACCGATTTTGTAGGAGCGCCCGGTATAATAGAGAATCCGCTCGGTGGTAGTCGTTTTGCCGGCATCGATATGCGCCATGATGCCGATATTTCGATAGCGCTCAAGGGGTGTCGCGCGTGCCATGAGAGAAGCTCCGGCGGTATCGCCCGCGGGCGATACCTTGAAGGAAAACCTGAACTAGCCGTCCTCTGCGCTGTCTACCAACGATAATGCGAGAAGGCCTTGTTCGCATCGGCCATCCGATGCGTGTCCTCCCGCCGTTTGACCGCGACACCGCGATTATTGGCGGCGTCAAGGAGTTCGCCGGACAGCCGCTCTTCCATTGTATTTTCCGACCGGCCGCGTGAGCTCGAAATTAGCCAGCGGATCGCCAACGCTTGGCTGCGGTCGGCGCGAACTTCCACCGGAACTTGATACGTGGCGCCGCCGACCCGGCGCGAGCGCACCTCGACCGCGGGACGCACATTGCCGAGCGCATCGTGGAAGACGCGCAACGGATCCTGGCCACTGCGTTTGGCGATGCGGTCCAGGGCGCCATAGACAATCCTTTCCGCAACCGACTTCTTGCCCTCGTACATCAGGCAGTTCATGAACTTGGTCAAAACGGCATCGCCGAACTTGGCATCCGGCAAGACCTCGCGTTTGACGGCAGCGCGACGGCGCGACATGGCTGCCTCCCCTACTGCGGACGCTTGGCGCCGTATTTCGAACGGCGCTGACGGCGATCTTTGACGCCTTGGGTGTCGAGGGTGCCGCGGATGATGTGATAACGCACTCCGGGAAGATCTTTGACCCGTCCGCCGCGGATCAAAACAACCGAGTGCTCCTGCAGGTTGTGACCCTCGCCCGGGATGTAGCTCGTCACCTCGTAACCGTTGGTCAGACGCACGCGGGCAACCTTTCGCAAAGCGGAATTCGGCTTCTTGGGCGTGGTCGTGTAGACGCGCGTGCACACCCCGCGTTTCTGCGGGCAAGCTTCCATTGCCGGCACTTTGTTGCGCGCCAGCTGCCATCTCCGCGAATTGCGGATGAGCTGGTTTATTGTTGGCATGGTCACAACCTCTTCAGACGAAACACCGCTCGGCGCTTTTGCCACGCCGGAGCGGTGATGAGCCACTACACGGATTTTAACGCACTCTCTCGCGAGAGCGCCAAGCCATGCCCTACGCCAGCGCTGCGTCCCGCCGTCAGCCCCGCATGGAAGCAGTATTAGTAGTGACGCAAGCGCGCGGGGTCAAGCCCCTCCCGCACCCCATTTCCACGGGAACGCTCGGCCTCACGCAGTCCGCTGTTCGTCCTCGACGAGCCCGGCACCCTCTTCCTCATTGGCCGCGATCGCGGCCAGCTCGCGGTCACGCTCGGCAGCGATCTCGCGCAACCGGGCGATGACACTGCCGGTACCTGCCGGTATCAGCCGGCCGACAATTACGTTTTCCTTGAGCCCGGTCAGCGTGTCGATCCTGCCCGACACCGCAGCCTCGGTCAGAACGCGCGTCGTCTCTTGGAAAGACGCCGCGGAGATGAACGAATTCGTCTGCAAGCTGGCCTTAGTAATGCCTTGTAGCACTGGATGGGCGATCGCGATACGCAGCCCGTCCCTTTCGGCATTGATGTTTTCGAGATCGAACTCTGCGCGGTCGACCTGCTCCCCGGCAAGGAACGTTGTGTCCCCGGGTTCTTCGACCTCGACCTTCTGCAACATCTGCCGCACGATCACCTCGATGTGCTTGTCGTTGATCCGCACCCCCTGCAGCCGATAGACCTCCTGAATCTCGTTGATCAAATAGCTCGCCAACTCCTCAACCCCGAGGATCCGCAAGATGTCGTGCGGGACCCGGTTTCCGTCCATCAACAGGTCCCCCTTCTGGACATAATCGCCTTCTTGGACGCTGATGTGCTTGCCTTTGGGAATCAGGTACTCGATCGCGTCCTTGTCTTCTTCGGTCGGAGCGACGACGATGCGTCGCTTGGCCTTGTAATCCTTGCCGAATTCGACGCGGCCCTCGCTCTCGCTGATTATCGCGAAATCTTTCGGCTTGCGCGCTTCGAACAACTCGGCGACACGTGGCAGACCTCCCGTGATATCCCGTGTCTTCGACGACTCACGCGGGATACGGGCGAGGACATCACCCGCCTTCACGTGCGCCCCGTTATCAACCGATAGAATGGCGTCGACCGACATGAAGTAACGCGCCTCGAGCCCGTTGGCGAGTGTCAGCACTTCGCCATCTTCGTCGCGCAACGTGATCCGCGGCCTCAAATCGCTGCCCCGTGGTTGCTGCTTCCAATCGACCACCACTTTCGAAGAGATCCCGGTCGCCTCGTCGACGGTCTCGCGGACCGAAAGGCCCTCTATCAGGTCGACATAATGGGCGATCCCTTCTTTCTCGGTGATGATCGGAATCGTATAGGGATCCCACTCGACCAGCCGATCGCCCGGCTTGACCCGAGCCCCGTCGTCGACCAGCAACCTCGCGCCGTACGGGACCCGGTGACGCGCCTTCTCGCGCGCCTCGGTGAATAGCACGATTTCGCAGTTCCGACCCATGACAACGGGCACCCCGGCAGAGTTTATGACGACATTGCGGTTCTTAACTTCGATGGTGGCGTCGAAAGCAGCCTCGACAGAGGATTGCTCGGCGCCCCGTTGCGCCGCACCGCCGATGTGGAAGGTCCGCATCGTCAGCTGGGTGCCGGGTTCGCCGATCGACTGAGCCGCAATGACACCGACCGCCTCGCCCATATTCACGACCGTACCGCGCGCGAGATCACGGCCGTAGCACTTGCCGCATACGCCAATGCGCGACTCGCAGGTCAACACCGAGCGGATCGATACCGCGTCAATCCCGACCCGCTCGATTTGCTCGACTGCATCCTCGTCGATTAACGCGCCTGCCCGCACAACGACTTGGCCACTGATGGGGTCGAGAATGTCGACCGCCGCCGTGCGACCCAGGATGCGGTCGGGAAGGGGAGCGATCACCTCACCGCCGTCGACAACGGCACTTGTCATCAGGCCGCGGGTGGTGCCGCAGTCCTCCTCGGTGATGATGGCGTCCTGCGCGACATCGACAAGCCGGCGGGTCAGGTAGCCCGAGTTGGCGGTCTTTAGCGCCGTATCGGCAAGACCCTTGCGCGCGCCGTGCGTCGAATTAAAGTATTCAAGCACGGTCAGCCCCTCCTTGAAATTAGAGATGATCGGCGTCTCGATGATCTCGCCCGATGGCTTGGCCATCAGACCGCGCATCCCG
>JAFAHQ010000097.1 GCA_019237135.1 Alphaproteobacteria bacterium | reverse complement strand
AGGTCGACCTCAAACCGGAGGGAAGAACGGCGACCGAGAGCGCACAAAAATCAGGCCAGCCGGTGTCGGCTGATTCGATCCTTGTCGAAGCCCGCGATCTCGCCAAAGGTGAGAAGATCACCAACCTGCTGATTGAAGAGACCGCGGCGATGGGAGCCGCCGCCGAAGCCGGGCAACCCAAGACCCATCAAGACACTGTCCAAGCCGGTGCCACCGACGTCTATGGTGTCGTGTTCAGCGGGGGGCAGTTGGCAGAAGCAGGCATCGCTGGGGACGGCAGCGGCGATCTCGATTTGCTCGTCTATGACGAGAACGATCACCTCGTCTGCCGCAGCACGGGAAGCAGCGATCGCGAATATTGTCGCTGGTGGCCGAGGTGGACCGGGTCATTCCGTATCGAGGTCCAGAACCTGAGCCCTGTTGCAAATCTTTATCGCCTTGCGATGAACTGACGAGCCTGGAGCCGCGGGCCGATCGATCACACCGATCCGACAGCCGCGACAAAAATCTCGATCGTCTCGGCAACCGAGCGCTTCAAGATCGTCTCGTTGGTGAATAGCTCGAACTCTGCTCCCTCGGCCGACACGTGCAATGCCGGGCGGATCGCGATGCCGTGTTCGAGCAGCCGCCGGGGCAAACCTGCAGCATCCGCGCCCCGAACGCGCAGGCGCGTGACGTTGGTCGCCGCCGGCGACCGCACGATTTCGCAGCGGCCGTGCTCTCGTAACGCGCCGAACAATTTATCGGCCGTCTCTGCGGCGCGTCCGAAGCGCTGGCCGAAACCATCGAGATAATGCAGCGCCACCGCCGCATAAGGCCAGGCTTGCCGTAACCCGCCGCCAAACATGCGCCGCTGATGATAAAGGTTGTCGAGCAGATGGCGGGGCCCGGCGAGCACGGCGCCGCTGGCGGCATTAAAATATTTATATAGCGATACGTAGACAGTATCGAATAACGCCGCGTAGGTCTGTGGCGTTGTCCCAGTGTAGGGGGACGCCAGGAACAGTCGGGCGCCATCCAGATGGAGCCCGATCCCCCGCTCGCGAGCAAACGCCGCAATGCGTCGCATCTCGGGCAAGTCGAAGACCTCGCCGAGGACACGACGCACCGGGGATTCGATCGAAATCGCCCCGACCGGAGCCGCGACGCGACCGTCCCCGGCGCGTGCGACCTCCGCCAATACCTCGGCCAGGTCAAAGGTCGCGCGACCGGGAGCGAGAGGGATCAAAGTTAACCCGCTCAACTCTTGCGTGCAGTCGCCGGAGTCGTTGAAGATGTGGCTTTCCCGTTGCACCAATACCCGGCGGCCACGCTGAGCGAGGAGGCGGAGCGCCAAATGGTTGGCGAGCGTTCCGCTGGGCAGAAAGATAGCGGCTTCTTTACCGAGCGCCGCGGCCATCTGCTCTTCGAGCCGCGCGACGGCGCCATCCCGCGAGAACTCGTCCGCGGCGATCCCCTTAGCCTCTGCGAGGTGGACCAGCAAGCGGGCATATTCGGCGGGCGAAAGCGCCAAGCCGTCGGACCGGAAGTGGATGCGGTGGTCCTGAGCTTCTTGCGAGTATTTCTCCCCAACCTTCACGCTCACCTTCCGTAAAGTTTCGACTGAGCAATGATTAGGCGGACATCGTGCCGGCGGGGATGGTAGCATAGGGCTCCGATCTTCGAGCACGCATTCGCAGCCGTGGAGCTGGCGATGTACCGGTCTCATTCTTATTTTTTCACCCTTTGCCTCGCGCCGACCTTGTTTTTGTTGACGCCCACCGAGACTCGGGCCTGGGGCGTAGAAGCACATATGATCGTGGCGCTCGTCGCCGATCGGCTGTTGCAGGCGCAGGATGACCCGGCGGGAAAAAGGCTTGCAGACCTGCTCGCGAGCGACAAGTCCAACAGTTGGACCAAAACCGACATTGCCAGCGAAGCCACTTGGGCGGACGTACTGCGGGAGAAGAGCCAGGAAGGCCGCTTTGCCACGACAAAGTGGCACTACGTGAAACTCGACCCCGCCAACCCCGACCTGACGAAGGCGTGCTTTGGTAAGCCCGCTTTGCCGACGATGGCGTCGGCCAGTCACGGGCTGCAAGATGACTGCGTCGTCGACAAGATCGACCAGTTTGCCAAAGAGCTCCGCGATCCGGCCACTCTTCCCGGCGAGCGGCTGATGGCGCTGCAGTTCCTCCTGAACTTTGTCGGCGATATCCATGATCCGCTCCACACCATCGAGCACAATGATCAGGAGGGCCGCTGCGTCGCGCTCCTGCCCCCGGGAGCAAAGACGCCGGTCCGGCTCAGCGCCTATTGGGACGACACGCTGGTCGCCGAGGCCGAAGGGAAGGACGCGGCCACCGCCGCGGCTCAGATCGTTGCCGGCATTACACCGGCCGACGTCCGAAAATGGTCTAGCGGCACACCGGCGAACTGGGCGCAGGAGTCTTACGACCTAGCGAAGGAAATCACTTACAGCTTTTTGAAAGATGTCCCAAAGGACGCGGTCGGTAGCAAGTATGCCTTCCCCGTGCGAAAGGGCGAAAATGACCCGTGCGGCCCGGTCAAGCTTTACAGTGTCGACACTACCTATCGCGACCGCGCCATCGCTGCGGTCAAAGAGCAACTAGCAAAAGCTGGAGTGCGTCTCGCCTTTCTATTGCGAGAGAATCTGCAGTGAGCATAACGGGGCCGGCGCTCATTTTGACTACGGGCACGTCCGGCTGGTTATCGCAGTGGGCGCACTCCGACCAACGACACCGCGATTTCCACAGGATCGTCATCTGCGCCCGCAAGGAACTCGACTGCGCGCAGCACGGGGTCATGCAGGCGCGCGCTCAAATCGGCGATTTCCGAGATCCGCACTGCACGCCCTTGAAGATCCGCCGCACATTGATCGAGCACCCTTTCCAGAACAAACGCAACCGTGACCCGGCCCGACGACATGGAGGACGCCACACACCCTCTGGCGGATATCGCCAGTTCCCGCAATGCCTCCAGGCTGCCGAAGCGGCCGCGTTGCGTCTGATAGAGGAATTGGCGACGCAGATGCGCCGCCGCCAGATCGATGACCGATCTGGTCAACTGAAGTCACGCCAAGTAAACAGGGACTCGAAGGTAATTCCCGCTTGGCGGAAATTTTCTTTAGCGCCTTCGAGGCGATCGACTACGGCTATCACCTTTAATATGGTACATTGAAATTGCCGGGCCTCGTCGACCGCTCGCATCACCGAGCTCCCGGTAGTAGTGACGTCTTCGAACAGAATAACACGCGATCCTCGGTCGAGCAGTCCATCAACCCGCTGGTCGGTGCCGTGGCCCTTGGTCTCTTTGCGGATAAAGAACCCCTTTATCGGCTTTTCGGGCCAGCTCCGCATACACAGAACAGCGACGATCGGGATCGCCCCCGTCGCCATCCCTCCGATACAGTCGACATCCTCGGTCTTAATCTTGTCGAACAGCAGGTCGGCAAGCAGCGAAGCCCCTTCGGGATCGAGCATTGTCTTTTTCAGATCAATAAAAAAATTGCTCGATCCACCCGATGTGAGGCGAAATTCTCGCCCCTGCAACAGCGATGCACGGCTAATGATCGCGAGAAGCTTTTGTCTCTTGTAAGAGAGATCAAAGGTTTCGCGGGTTTCCATAAGGCGCCACCACATCATTCCAAGCCGCGATCCGGAATTAAGCCTGAGGGCTCGTCGCGAGACAAGACTTCCTCGCGGGGCGATGCTTGACGCCGGTTACGGCGGAGGGCTACTCGTTCGTCGTCGGCCAACCTGCGCGGAGAGGGGACGATGGCGGCGCACCGGGTAAAGGCAGCGAGCCCGCGCAAGCATATAAGGCGCGTTTCGAGGAATGCATGAAAGAGCCCGGCTGCGAGCAATTCGAGGTCTTCCAGATTGTGCTCAACCCTGACAAACTGGCATTGTTGGAACGCTGGACCGACCAGGCGGTTCTGGACATACATGCGAAATTGAACAGCACGCGCCCGGCATTGCGACCGGAGCTGCGCATGGGGAGCAGTGAGCGGGAAGATTATCATTATAACCGCACCCGTTAGGGAGGGCGCAATGCTCGATTTGGTTGTCACCGGCGGTATAGCGGTCATGCCGGCCGGAGCGCAGGCCGCGGATATCGGCGTCGCAAGCGGCAAGATCGCCGCCATCGGCGCGCCAGGCAGCCTGCGGTCGCTCGGCGGCGCGCGGATCGTCGACGCCAGCGATCAAATTGTCATTCCTGGCGGCATCGATCCGCATATCCATTGTAACATGCCGATCCCGTTTCCCGGTCGCAATGAAGACCTGCTGAGCGCGCCGCCCGAGCAAGTCAGCCGCGCCGCCTTACATGGCGGTACGACGACGTTGCTCGATTTTGCTCAGTGCCCGTCCGACCAGCCGCTGCAGCAGTCGATTGAATTACGCCAGCGGGAATGGGTAGGTGCCTGCTACTGCGACTACGGGTTTCATCTGCTGTTGCACGGGAAGCTGTCGCAAGGCGTGCTCGGCGCGCTACCCGAGGCGATCGAAGAGGGGCATGCCTCGGTCAAAATGTTTACCACCGACATCCGCCCCAATCGGCAGGGCCGGATGGTGCGTTTCGGCGACATCTGGGAGGTATTGCGGATCCTCGCGGTCAAAGGCGGCATCGCCGCCATTCACGCCGAGGACAACGACATCGTCATGCACATGTACGAGAAGCTCATCCGCGAAGACCGCGTGGGCTTCGAGAACATGGCCGAGGTGCACAACACTCTGTCGGAAGACCTCTCGTTCAACCGGGTTATCCGGCTGGCCGAGAATGTCGAGGGTGCAGCGCTCTACATGGTGCATGTATCCGCCGCGACCGGGGTCGCGGCGATCGCGCGGTCACGGGTGCAAGGCTTCCCGATCTATGGCGAGACCTTGCACCAGTACCTGCTCTACACCGCCGAGGACTATAAGCGGCCGGGTGGCCAGATGTTTCATACCTACCCTTCGCTCAAATTTGCCAAGGACCAGGAAGCGCTATGGGCGGCGACAGGCCACGGCGCAATCCAGGCGATTGCCACCGACGAGGTTTGCTGCCCCCTGCAGGTAAAGCTCCAGGGCCGACGCATCGATGACACAACCGGCGGCAATTCCGGGGTCGAGCCGCGGCTGTCGCTGATGTACACGCATATGGTCGAGAAGCGCGGTTACAGCCTTGCCGATTTTGTTGGGCTCGTCTCCTCGAACGCGGCGCGCATAATGGGTCTCTACCCGAAGAAGGGAGCGCTGGCGATCGGCTCGGACGCCGACATCGTGCTGCTCGACCCGCGCGCCCGCAGGGTTTTACGCAAGGAAGATTTGCACGAGACTGACTACACCCCGTGGGAAGGTCACGAAGTTGCCGCCTGGCCGAGCATGACGATCCTTCGCGGCAAGGTGGTTGTCGACAACGGGACGTTCCTGGCGAGCCCAAATGACGGCAGGTTTCTGCCGCGCAAAATCGACGCCAACATCCGCGCGCAACCCGCGCTTTGACCATGTAGTCGCTGGACAAACCGTGCCATAACGGTCCCCCGGAAATGGCGCCTTCGGGACGCCACATCGCAAAGCCCCGAGTGAGGATATGCGATGCGCACTCCTTCTTACGCCTCACTGGACGACGCCCTCGAGAGCCTCGCGCCCTACGGGATCGAGCTGAAGAACGGCAACAGTAATCACGCGCCGATGGTCGCCGAGGCGCTGTGCGCGATGGGGCGCGCCGACGCTGTAATGCCGTGGATCGCGGGTTACCGTGAGAGAATATTGCCGCGGCCCGCGGCCGGCGCTCGCATTGACAGCCGGGACTGGCGCGCCGCGCTCGGCGAGCGCGCCCGGTTTTCCGACTGGGGCGCGTTCTTCGGCGAAGAATTGCAGGCGTCGCCATGGCGCCAGGTGCTCGATCGCTGGATAGAGCGTCTGGCGCCGGGCTTTTGCGCTGCGGCGACGCATGGCGTAATTCGCGTCGGTCACGCCGCCCGGGGTTTGGCCGAGAGCGGGACGCCGCCGCGGCTGCGAGAGCTCGCCGATGCGTTGGCCAGCTGGGCGGTGACCTATCAAGAGCTGCCGGCGAATGGTCGTGGGGCAAGCGGTAGATTGACACTCCGGGAGGCGATCAGCCGAGTACCGATCGTCCCGTCTGATCGGCGGGAAAAAGTCGGTAACATCACGGCAGCGCTGCGGGTGCTCGACGATATGCCGGAGTTTGCACCGGTGATCGGATTGATCGATACCGCGGGCGACCTGGCACGGCTTGTCGCCGAGCTGACAGAGGTGTTTGCCCGCGTCTACCTCGCCAACGCGCACGACATCCGAACGACGATCGCCTTCATCCACGGCGTCACGAGCCCCGCCGCGCTTGGCAATATCGCGCCGCTGGTCGGCGACCGCATCGCGCGCGCCGCGCTGCGTTATGCCTGGCAGTCGGGATGCGGGCTCTATGCCTGCTTTGGCGGGGAAACTGCGACGGCTGAAGACATTGAGCCGCGCAAAGCGGACGCGGGCGAACTCGTTGAGCGCGCGATTGCGCATGGCGACGAGCATGTTATCAAGTTCACCGAGGTGTGCCTGCACCGGCACACTCTCGACCCGTCGCCGGTCTACTTGGCCGCCGCGGACCATGCGCGGGGCATGGTACCGCAGCGGTGAAAGGGATGCGCATGACGGAATTGGCCCCAACGACACGCGAAGCCTTGCTGCGCGTCGGAACATCGACCTTAACCGGAATTCTGTCGCGACGCGGTCTGCGCAACATGTTTCTGCAGAACGTCTGGCCGATCAGGCCGGATGGGCCGCGGATGGTCGGGCCGGCGTTCACGATGCGCTTCATTCCGGCGCGCGAGGACAAGACTGCGACGGGACGAGGGGCAGTGCACCAGCGGGCGATGGAGGAA
>JAFAHQ010000116.1 GCA_019237135.1 Alphaproteobacteria bacterium | reverse complement strand
GCCCGGATGGGTAGAAGGCTCGCCTGGCGCGTGATTGAGTTGTCGGGCCGACACCGCTCACGCGCGACGGCCAAAAGGGGCGCAGCGTGACCCCGCCGATGGGGGCGGCATCTTTGCGCCGTCTTTTCGTGGTCTCGGCGACGATATCGATGGGCGGCTTGGCCGTCGCCGCGTTGCGCCATCTCCTTCATGATGTCAGCTATCGCGGACTGATTGACAGCCTGGCCGCGATGTCCAGCTGGGTGATCGTTGCGGTGCTTGCGGCGACGGCGGTCGACTTCGTCGTGCTCTTTGCCAATGATTTCGGGGCACTGCGCTATGCCCGTGCCGCTCCGCCGGTTACCTCGACGCTGTTGGCTTCCTTCTGCGGATACGCGCTGGGCAATTTTATCGGTTTCGGGGCACTGTCGGGTGGTGCCGTGCGTTACCGCATCTACAGCGCTGTCGGGGTGTCCCCGGGCAAGATCGCGCGCGTCACGATCTATATAGCCACCGCCTTCGGTATCGGTGCCGTCGAGACGATCGGCCTCGGGCTGGCGTTTCGCGCCCACGAGATCGCCCAGCTCTATGGGATACCGTACGAATCGCTCCGCCTCATCGCCGTTTTGATCCTCGCGGCCACGGCTGCCGTGCTGATTGCCTGCGCATTCGGGCGGCAAAGGTTCCGGCTCGGCCCGGTGACGATCGAATTGCCGAGTTCGGGGCTGGTCCTCGTCCAGATCGCCGTCACCATGGTCGACATTGTCGTGGCGTCCGGGACGTTGTGGCTGCTGCTGCCGGCGACCGGCGTCGATTTCGTCGCCTTTGTCGTGATCTTTACAGCGGCGCTGTCGCTGGGGGTGCTCAGCCATACGCCGGGCGGGATCGGTGTGTTTGACGCGGCCGTGCTCTATGCTGTCGGCACGCAGGGGTCACCGAACGCGGTCGCGGCGGCGCTGGTTACCTATCGAGCGATCTATTTCCTATTGCCGTTCGCCATTGCCGCTGTCCTGCTGGCAGCTAGCGAACTGCGGCGTTGGCTGCGGCGGCAGTGACCCATGCTGTCCGCAAGCGTGGACACGGCCGACAATGCGAAATGAACTGTAGCGCGCTTTGTTCCCAGGATTGGGTAAGCGCAAACGCGCGGCAGGCCGCGCGCGACATCGTCAGAGCTTTGAGGGCGGCGGATTTGAGATCCTCGTCGAGCACGCCGACCGGATTGCTGCCGATTACGTCCCGCGGTCCCGGAACGGGATATGCCGCGACCGGTACGCCGCAGGCCAGTGCCTCGAGCTGAACGAGGCCAAACGTATCGGTCCGGCTCGGAAACACGAACACGTCCGCCGCTGCGAGATGCGCTGCAAGGGTTTCCCCTTCCAGCCGACCAAGAAAATGGGCTTTGGGAAAGCGGCGTTGCAACTCGCCCGCCTGCGGCCCGTCGCCAATCATGACCTTCGAGCCGGGGAGATCGAGCGCCAGAAATGCCGGCAAGTTCTTTTCGACTGCGATCCGGCCAACGCTGACAAAAATCGGTCGCGGCAAATCCCAGGCTATGGCGCGATCGGGGCGGAAGAGGTCGGTATTGACACCGCGCGTCCACATCGCTAGACGAGCAAAGCCGCGATTGCCGAGCTCCTCCATCAATGAGCGGGTGGACACCATCGTCACCGCCGCCCCCGCGTGAAAGCGGCGCAAGGCCGCGTAAGTCCATGACAGCGGAATCGGCAGCCGCGCCGAGACATACTCCGGAAAGCGGGTCATGTAGCTGGTCGTAAACGGAATTTTTCGCATGAGACAATAACGCCGCACAATGTGCCCGATTGGTCCTTCGGTCGCGATATGCAGTGCATCGGGTGCGGCAAGCTCGATCCGGCGCGCGATTTCCCGCCGGGTCGGGATGGCACAACGGATGCTCCGATCGGTCGGCAGCCGAAAGGTGCGAAACCCTTCCGGAGTTAGAAACTCGATCTCCGCACCGAGTTTGCGGACATTGGCGGCGAGAGACTGCAGAGTACGAACGACTCCGTTGACTTGCGGCGGCCATGCGTCGGTCGCGACCAGTATCCGCATCGCGTCGTCCCCCTCACGACGGCAGCCGCATCAACGGACTTCCCATGCGGATGACCGCACCCTGCTGTACCGAGCCGCACAGCGCGACATCCTTTGGTGCAAATACGATGATGGTCGACCCGTGCTGGAACCATCCCATTTCTTCCCCCTTGCGGAACCGGGCGCTGCACGGAATTTCGCTTTTACCGCTGTACTGCGTATTCAACACGGTGTCGAGAAAATGCAGGCGAATGCTCGCGACCAGGATCGCAGCCACCGGCACCAGGGTAACATCGATGCCGGACGGGCGGAGCGTCGTGCGAATGACGGCGCGCTCGTTTTTGCAGAACAGCTTGGGAATGCGGTTGAGCGCAATCGGATTGACGTTCCACGTATCGCCGGAAACATAGGTGACTTTGTCGACGATGCAGTCAAAAGGCGCATGGAAGCGGTGGTACATGGTAGGCGTCAGCCGCAATGTGGCGTATTGACCATCGCGATAGAGTTCGACGAGTTGCGGATCTATCAGCAAGTCCTGCAGTGTATAGGGAAATCCCTTGGCCTGGATCAACTCGTTGCGGTCGATTCGGCCGCAGGCGCCGACAATCGCATCACAGGGGCTGGTTATGATCTGGGGGGCGCGGTCGACCGGACGCGCCTCGGGTTTCAGCTCCCGCGTAAAACACGCGTGCAAGCTCGGGAAGCGCTGCGTCCGCGCGTCGCTCAGGTCGAGATCGGCGAACACCCGCCAGACCGCGATCGAGGCTCGCGCCAGCAGCGGCAACTCGATCCGGCTGAACCAGCCGAAAAACCGATTCGCCAGCCGACGCGGGATGTGGTTCGACAGCAGAAAGCGGATGTCCTCCCGCAATCGGGTTGTAGTGGAGGCTGCTCGCACTGTCACATCTCTGTAAGAATCATCGAATAATGACTGCCTCGGTAATGGCGGCGATCACGACCGCCACTGGCTAGGGGATTGGTGCCATGATTTGGCGGCGTCGCCGGTGGGCATGAAGGCGCGGCTGGAGCTCTCCAGGGCGAAACACAGATCGCTCTCCGGGCACCCGCGCATCGCCCGAGTCGTGGCCTCGTGGGTGCCGTTCTATGAATACGGCGAAGCGCGTATCTTCAAGGCCGACGGAGCACCGGATGACGTCGTGGCGCAGCGGCGCGCCGATTTTGCGCGGCTCTCGGATCTCTACCACAGACGATATCCCGAGACGATGCGGCTGACGGCCGAAGCCACCGGTCTGATCTCGGATCTGCAATTCACTGAGGCTTATCGCGTCCCCTTTCAGTTCAGCTCCTACGTGCGCCGGCATCTGCCGGCCGGTGCATTTCTGCAATCCTCGTCCGGAGTCACGACGATCGACCTCGACGGGAATTCTTATTACGACCTCACCGGCTCCTACGGCGTCAATCTTTTCGGGTACGATTTCTACAAGGAGTGCATCGATAGCGCCGGCGAGCGCGTGCGTGCGCTCGGCCCGGTATTGGGCTCCTATCATCCGGTGGTGGCCGACAATGCCGCGCGCCTCGTGCACCTGTCGGGCATGGACGAGGTGTCGTTTCACATGTCCGGAACAGAGGCCGTCATGCAGGCGGTCAGGCTGGCGCGCTACCATACGAGGCGCTCCCACTTGGTGCGATTTTCCGGCGCGTATCATGGCTGGTGGGGCGATGTGCAGCCAGGCGTCGGCAATCCGGCGCCAGCGCACGACACTTACACCCTGAAGGACATGTCCGAGGCCTCGCTGCGCGTGTTGCGCAGCCGACATGACATCGCCTGCGTCCTCGTCAACCCGGTTCAGGTCATGCACCCGAACAGCGCCGCGCCAGCCGATTCGACGCTGGTCGGCAGCAATACCACGCCCATGCGTCCCGATCGCGCGGCCTATGCCGATTGGCTCAAGCGGCTGCGCGCGGTCTGCACCGAGCGCGAGATTGTGCTGATTTTTGACGAAGTGTTCGTCGGCTTCCGGCTTGCGCGCGGCGGGGCGCAGGAATATTTCGACGTACGCGCCGACCTCGTCACCTACGGCAAGACCCTCGGCGGCGGCCTGCCGATCGGCGCGGTCTGCGGTCGCAAGCATTTGATGAAACGCTTCCGCGAGGATCGGCCGGCCGATATCTGCTTTGCCCGCGGCACGTTCAACTCGCACCCCTATGTGATGGCGGCGATGGACGAGTTCCTGCGGCGCCTGGAAGACCCGGCGATCGACGCGCTCTACCGCGACCTCGACGAAATTTGGGATCGTCGTGCCGCGGTGCTCAATAAGCGGCTGCGCGGTGCTGGGCTCCCAGTGCAGGTAGCGAATCTGTCGTCGATCTGGACGATTTGTTACACGCGGCCCTCTGCCTACAACTGGATGTTCCAATACTATCTGCGGGTGGAAGGCGTGACGCTGAGCTGGGTCGGTACCGGCAGGCTGATCTTCAGCCTGAATTACACCGAAGCCGATTTCGAGGCAGTCGCCGACCGCTTTGTTGCCGCCGCCGAGGCGATGCGCCGAGGCGGCTGGTGGTGGGAGGACCCGCTCGCCAGCAATCGAAAGATTAAGCGCAGGATATTGCGCGAGATGGTGGCTCATCGGTTGTCGTTGCAGCGGGCCAGGTGGGCGCCGGGCTGAACGGCGCCCTCCGCGTCGTCAGTGGCTGTGGCCGAGCACTATCCGGTCGTCGATTTCCCCGCGCATCAGACGGTACGGTGCCTTGTAGTAAAGTTTGATGTCGTGGAACGGGTCCGTCAGGATCTTGATTGCCCAAACCAGTCCGGTTTGCAGGTCCCTGATAAAAAACAATTGGATGGACCGCAGAATTACCCCGGCGGCCCCGATAAACAGCCAGCACATTCCGAGCTGACGGAAAAACTCCCATCCATTTTCCCACGGTCTGATCATGCCGAAGAATGTCGGCTGGAAGTACAGCAGCAGCGGAGATAACGCCCAGATCGACAGCAGTACGACCTTGCGGCGCAGATTGTAGCCGACTTTGACCAATTCCTTATATTCGTGTGTGGCATGGTTCACCACATCGTAACCCTTCGGCTCAAAGAAAAAATGGCCGATCTGCCGGCTGGTCATCGAGACGATCCATCCGATCATGGCCGCGATTGCCGGGTCCCAGAACATCACGAACCACATCAGAAGAAAGGTCGTCGCGCTGAACAAATGCAGCGACTGGTTGATCAGGCTGTGGTGATAGTACCGGTGATCGTCCCAGCGCTGAATTTTCAGCGTCTCCATAAAGCTGCTCATCTGAACATCCCCCTCTTTAACAACCGTTTTCGACGATGATGCAAGGTTCAGGCACTGCCCGCCGCAGCCCCCGGTCTGCGGTGATCATGCTTCCGACCGTTTGCGCATTTCACAAACCTGAGGAGCGAGAAATGACCAAATGGCGGCATCGGCCGGCGCTCGATCAGGCGCACATCGGTTTGCCGTTCGGTCCAGCGAGCGAATCGGTCCCAAGGAAACTCCGTCCGCCATCCCAGCCGGCGAACGATCGGTTGCAACAGGAATTCGATCAGGTGTCGCAAGCCGGCATCTGCACCGATCCGACTGAGGAGGATCATCTCGCCGCCGGGCCTGAGCATTCGGGCGCACTCGTCGAGCGCCGCCTCCGGATTTGGCACGGTCGAGATCACGTGATTCGCCACAACGACGTCGAACGAAGCATCTGGGAAGGACAGATGCTCCGCGTCCATCACCTCCAGCTTCTCGACATTGGTCAGGGACAGATTTGCCACCCGTCGCTGGGCTTTGCGGAGCATCGCCTCGGATAGATCTATCCCGACTATGCGATTGTGAGAGCAATAGCCGGGAAGCGAGATGCCAGTGCCGACGCCGACTTCGAGAATCCGGCCACCAACCTGCTCGGCCGCGGCGATCGCCGCCCGCCGCCCGCGATCGAACAAAGCGCCAAAGACCAAATCGTATACCGGAGCCCAGCGGGCATAGGCCTTCCGTAACGTGACCAAGTCGAGTTCTGCGGGCAATTTCGTACCAAGTGCTTCGGTCACTAAATCCTGCCACGGTCACGTCTTACGATCGTCATAAAAGCCTTACGCGGCGCATGTTACAGCAAAGTGAAAAAACTATTGCATTTGGATGGCGATGCATCTCCAGCAACATTTCCTTATGTTGCTTATCCGAACGCCATAGCGACCGCGAGGTTCAGCGTAGAACGCTCCTTGTAGTCCAGACCGACCGTCAACCTCTACGACTGGTATGTTTGTGTGCGCGGCAACCGGGTCGAACAGGTCTGGCCGATCATCGCCCGCGGCGCGGTTTATTGACGCGCGCTGCCGCGCACTGATCGCCTACCGCCGCGCCCGCGGGGCGAGCGAGGCCGGCAGCCCGATGAGGGCTTTTTCCCGAGGCTAAGGAAACACCATGCCGTTCTCCCGGCTGACCAGGAAGAGATCGCACCGTTCGAAGAATTCGCGCGCGATGAAGGCGAGCGCCTCCGGCCGCTCGGCGCCGATCGCGGGACCTGCTTCATAGACGAACATGAAGTGGCAATCGGGTAGCAACGAGCGATAGCGATCGCCGGCAGCGGATTGGCCCCTGGTCCCGGAG
>JAFAHQ010000040.1 GCA_019237135.1 Alphaproteobacteria bacterium | reverse complement strand
GGGAGCCGCTAAAAGGAAAGCTCTACCGCGTGGATCCGGGCGTCAAAATATTCCGCTGCAAGTTCATGACAGCCCCCGGCTGCCAGTTCGAGATCCGCTCCGCGGCTCTCAAAATGATCGAAGCAGCCCTAGCCGAATCCGGGATCTCTTTCGCTGGTGGAGCACCACAGACCATCTTAGTGAGAAGAGCGGAGCCTGCTTGAAATGCGGAGCGAGTGACCCCTCTCCACAACCCGCCGGACATTTGCTGGCGTCGCGGCCATCAATAGCGGCCGAAACCCGATGATGGAAGAGCTGATAAGGACATTGCGCGTCGGTAACATCATCTCCGGCATCCATGTCGGCAACATGCCGCCCGAGAAGACGCGTCACTCGACCGAGCTTTTCGCCAGAGAGGTCATGCCGCAGCTGAGAGGCATCTGGAAGACCTACGAGAACGACGAGCGCTTCTGGGTCCACCCGCTGTCGAAGCGCGTTGCCCCGGCGTCGATCGCCGCGGAGACCGCAAAATGAGCGCTACCACCTTCTCGATCTCGCCGCAGGCCGCCGCCAGATTCCGGGTATTCGAGGCCGGCGAAGGCCAGCCGCTCGTCTTTCTGCACGGTGTGGGCGGGTTGACCGAGGACAGCCCGTTCCTCGCAGCCATATGGTCATCGTCGAGCGGCCAGAGGCGGTGGCACACGCGCTCACTCGGCTCGAGTAGGGTTGCGGCTGTTTACGCTCCTTGACCGAGGTACCAGTCGAGGATTTCTTCGCCGGTCCAAAACAGCACCTCGCGATGGTCGCGGATACGAGCGAGCGCATCGCGAAAATACCGGAGCCGATACGGCGCTCCCATGATGTAGGGGTGCACCACCAGCGCCATGACCCGCGCTGACTGCGCCGAGTCGGCATGGAGCTGCGCGAACTGGTCGATCGCGCGATCGTAGTATTCGCCGGCCTTGTGATGCTGGATCAGCATCATCGCCACATCGTTGCATTCCTGCGTGTAGGGGAGATTGACGATCGGCCTCGTACGGGTCTTGAGCCACACAGGCTGGTCGTCGAGCACCCAATCGCAGAGATATTCGAACCCCTCCTCGACCAGGAGGTCCGGCGTCTCCCAGGTTTCGGTCAGGCCAGGGCCGAGCCAGCCGCGCGGGGGCCTGCCGACAAAGTCGCGAATCGCCGCGGCGGTTCTGCGGATGTCGCCGCGCTCGTCGGCGACCTTTTGCATGCTCTGTTGGGTAAAGCCATGGCCGATGAACTCCCACCCGCGTTCGAGAGCAGCACGCGCGATCGGCTCATATCGCTGGATCGCCGAGCCGTTGATCGCGAGGACCGCGCGGATGCGGAAGTGGTCGAGCACCTCGAGCATGCGCCAGAACCCGACCCGGTTGCCGTATTCGTGCCAGGCCCAGTTCGGGATGTCGGGCATCGGTGCGCCACCGGCCGGCGGCGTCAGCACCGTTCGCGGCATCGGCTGGGTCGGGTCCCATTCCTCGACATTGACGATCACCCAAACCGCCAAGCGAGCACCGCCCGGCAGTAAGAGCTTTGGCCGATGGCCGATCGGCGAAAAATCGAGCCGCTCGGACGGCAGCATGACGCCTTCTCTGGTAATCACAACTCCGCCCTGGCCGACAAATACCAATCGAGGATCTCGACCCCGTTCCAGTGCAGAACGCCGTCGTGGCGGCCAATGTGCTCGTAGACAGCTTCGAGATATTTGATTCGGTGCGGCTGGCCGCTGATGTAGGGATGGATCGCGATCGCCATGATCTTCGCCCGCTCGGCTCCCTCGCGGTATAGCCGTTCGAAGCTGTCAATACAGCGCTGCGTGAAATACGCCGATTCATGATGCTGGACCAGCATCATCGGGATGTCGTTGAGTTCGACCGAATAGGGCAATGTGATCAGCGGACCGTGTGTCGTGCGGATTTCGGTCGGCTCGTCGTCGTAGACCCAGTCACCGATGTATCTGATGCCGGCCGCGGCAAGCAGGTCGGGCGTCTCGTAGGTTTCGGTCAATCCCGGACCAAGCCAGCCGACCGGCCGGGTACCGGCGAAACGCGCGAGCGTGTCCAGCGAGCGGGCGATCATCTGGGCTTGATCCTCGACCTTGTGGATCGGCATCTGCTCCCAGGCGTGGCCCATGAATTCCCAGCCCGCGTGGCGCGCCGCCCGGGCGACACGGCGGTATTCCCGGCAGACGCGCCCGTTGATCGACAGGGTCGGGCGAATTCCCAGGCGCGCGAAAAGGTCGAAGAAGCGCCAGACGCCGACTCGCATGCCGTATTCGTGCCAAGACCAGTTCGGGACATCCGGTACGAGGACCTCGCCGGTCGGTGCCGGCAGCACTTGTCGCGCCATTCGGCGCGAGATCGACCAGAATTCGAGATTGACAATCGTCCAGATGACGAGGCGAGCCTGGTTCGGCAGTCTGAGCGGAGGCCGGTCGACGATCGCCGAATAATCGCAGCGTTCACGCGGAATCATTCACCACCCCTCGCTTAGAGCCCCAATCTAACGATTTTTCGTGCCATACGTTTGTTCGCGCAAGCCGCATCCCTAATTTGGCGAGTCGCGGCACACAGCAGCATGACGCAATGCTGCCATGCCGCAATGCAGCATTGCAGAAACGAGCATTTCCCCCAGGCCACGGTGCCGGACATTTTTTTCCTATAACCCTTCGATGTCGAATGAACCGAGCGTGAAGGACGAGGCCGATGAGGGCAAATCACTCCCGGGGCAATATCTTTGTTGCGAACCTGCCTCCGGAATTCACTGACGATGAACTGGCCGAGACCTTTGACTCCTTCGGGATCGTGCTGAGCGCATCAATTGCGCGTGATCCGGTGACCGGAAAGCGACTGCGCTACGGGTTTGTCGATATCGCGACCGAGCGTGCGGCCAACCTCGCCGTCGCGGCGCTGCGCGGCACCCAGGTCCATGGTTTCACTCTCGACGTGCGGATCAGCGAACGCCCGGCAGCGGCGAAAAAGGCTGCGCGCCCCAATACTCCGCGGCGATCTTCGATTCGGCTGGTGGGGCGCGCGCCCGAGGAGGAAAGTACGGCTCCCAATTTCGTGCCGCGCCTGCAGCCGAGAAAGCCGCCCACCTTTCAGGTCGAACGTCGTTCGCTGCCACGCCGAGGCTGAGTGCGCCGGCTCCTTATTCGACGCCGACCGTCACGCCGGCCTCGCTCATCGAGCGCATTGCCCGAGCGAGCGAGCCGTCTATATCGATCCCGCGACACGCGTTGTTCGCGACGCTGACCTCGAAGCCCGCCTCACGGCCATCGATCGCCGAAAAGTAGACGCAGAAATCGGTCGCGAGTCCGGACAAGGTGATTCGTTCAAACCCGCGCTCCTTGAGATAGCCGGCCAGTCCTGTAAGTGTCCGCCGATCGTTCTCGCGAAACGCCGAGTAGGAGTCGATCGCGGTTCTGTAGCCCTTTCTCAACACGAGCTCGGCATGCGGGACGTCGAGACCTGGGTGAAATGCGGCCCCTTGGGTTCCCTGCACGCAATGGTCCGGCCACAGAATCTGCTGGCCATAAGACGCCTCGATCGAGTCAAAAGGCTGCTTGCCCGGGTGTGAACTGGCAAACGAGCTATGTCCGCGCGGATGCCAATCCTGGGTCAGGATCACATGAGCGAATTTGGCCGCCAGCCGGTTGACCGCCGGAACGATTTCGTCGCCCTGCGGCACGGCGAGCGCTCCGCCGGGGCAGAAATCGTTCTGTACGTCGACGATCAGAAGGACGTCTCGATCATCCGTCATCGTTCACCTCGTAGCCCCGGGATGATCTCACGAGCGATGATCTCAACCTGATCCGCTCGGTATCTGTAAGGGATGAAGATCAGCTTCTGGACCCCGACCGCGCGCTGTGCGCGGAGTTGGGCGATGCACTCGTCGACCGTGCCGAAGATCGCGGCTTCCTTGGTCGAGTCGCTCCACGCCGCATAATCCCACTCCTGGCCGAGCCACTCCATCATCGGCGCCTCGACCGCTGCGCGCGACGGACCGACATAGATCGGCAGCTGGTTGGCGTTGAGCAATGTCGCGGGGTCTCTCCCAGCCGCTTTGGCAAAGCCACACACCTTGGCCCAGGATTTGGTAAAGCCGGCGGGTGTGTAGAAATAGGTCAGCCACCCGCCGGTAAGCGCAGCTCGCTTCAGAACGCGCTCGACATAGCCGCCGATCAGCATCACCGGCAGGCGCGCGGGCTTCGGAGACATGTTGGAGCCGCGCAGGCGATGCGGAGGATACTCGGCGTTGACCTGGTCCTCGGTCCACAGGCGCTGTAGGATCTCGAGATTCCGGTTCATGATCCGGCCGCGCTGATCGAACGGCACTCCGACCGCGTCGAACTCGCGCTTGTACCAGCCCGAAGCCATGCCGAGCAGCAGCCGACCCTCGGCAATCAAGTCGAGGCTCGACAGCTCCTTGGCGAGTACCACCGGGTTGCGCAAGGGCAACACCAGCACCCCCGTGCCGAGCTTGATGGTAGTGGTGCGCGCCGCGACCGCCGCCAGCAGGGTCAACGAGTCGATGACTGGAAAGGGCGGATCGACCCCGAGAAAGATATGGTCCCAGACCCAGATCGAATCGAACCCGAGCTCTTCGGCCTTGGCGGCATAGGCGATCAACGCGTGCGGATCCGGCATTTCCGGATAGGTTGTGAAGTTCCGCATCGCAAGGCCAAAGGTGTTCGAAAAGATCGTCACCGCGATGCTCCTCAGGCCGTGTAGATGCGGTCGGGGTCGAGATGCCGCAGCGCGGCCAGCTCGTTCTCGGTCGGCGGGTTGGTGACCGGGACCTCGGAGGCGATCAACAGCTCGAAACCGGTGTTCTGTTGCACCTGGTCGGCGGTGACGCCGGGGTGGAGCGCTAGGAGCTCCATACGTTTCGAGCGCTCGTCAAAGCCGAGCATGCCGAGATCTGTGACGACGCGGTACATGCCCCCCGCAACCAGTCCGGCATCGCACCGGCTGTTGTCGCCGGCCAGAAAGCCGGGGCTGGTGACAAAATCAACCTTTTTCACAAACCGTCGCTTCTCGTGCCTCATTGCCACGATCATTTGCGTCAGGCTGGCGATGTCGTTGCCACCACCGCTCCCCGGCAAACGACTCGTCGGGTGCTGCGGATCACCGATGAACGAGCTGTTGAGATTGCCGTATTGGTCGATCTGCGCGCCCCCCATAAACCCGATATCGACATAGCCGCGCTGCAGCAGAAGCAGCACATCGGTGCTGCTCAGCACCATGTTGGCCCGGCGCGTGCAGCGCTGTTCATTGGTCGACGGCGGCAGCTTCCCCGGCTCGACGAAGGCACCGATCGTGCCACCCTCAAAGAGAATGGTCAGGCCCGGAGCGTGCAGCCTTTGTGCCAAGGTCGCCGCCAATAATGGTATGCCGACACCTGCGAAGACCACCTGCCCGTCGCACAACAAACCCGCGCTCATTACCGCGAGAAGCTCGCTCGCCGTATAAGTGGTCGTGCTAGTCGTCATAAATGCTCTTTCCGCGGCGGCTCGCATCGAGCAATTCCTCGAGCCCGAGCAAGTCGAGGTACTCGGTCCACGATTTCGGCCCGTAGAAGAAACGTTCGAGATAGGCCGCGATGCCTTCTTCAGGATTCTGCCTCAGCTGCGCGGCGTAGGCGTCGAGATGCTTGAACAACGGCTCGTAGAGCCCATAGCACTCGTGTGGCGCCGACCCGAACGGCACTTCGACGACGGCATCGACCGTCAGGAACGGGATCTTTGTCTGGTCGGGCGCACGGCGGATCTGGTCGTTCGAGACAATGCGCTCCGTGGTCAGGATCACCCGGTTTGCTGCCATCGCAAGATCGAGATCCATGAACGGCAGCCCGTCGATCTGAGCGTTGCCGTACGCGTCGCAGCGCTGGACATGAATCAGCGCGAATTCCGGGTTCAGGGCCGGCACTAGAACCAGCTTCTCGCCGGTAAACGGGCAGTCGATCTGCCTTGTGTCAGGCAATTGCGCGACGACATCCGAGCCCATCATCGAACGCATCGGCAGGAAGGGCACACCCATCGCGCCGGCTCTAAAGCGCAGTCCCACGGCCATATGGCTCCATTCCTCGAACCGCGCGCGGTTTCCCTCGGTATAGAGACGCATGATGCGTGATACGCCCCAGACGATGCCTTGGCTGAACCAGCTCGTCAGGACGTGTCGGCTCGCCCCCGAGGCGAGTAACAATTCGCCTTCGCTCGAGGTGATGCTGCGGGCGCAGACGAGCTCTTTGCGGCCGGCGCGAATCAATGCCCAGATCATCGCCATCGGCGTGCGCGACAATGTGCTGCCGCCAATGCCGACCGAGGCGCCGTCGGGGACGAGTGCCGCCGCCGCTTCGAGCGACATCACCTTTTCGCGAAGGCTGCGGTCGCGCTCTCCGGTTCGGCGGCGGAGTTCGTTGTAAGCGAGCGTCAACAACCTTTTTCCCAGCCGGCCACGGCATTGAACTCGGCGATCAGCATGTCCCAGGCCGGCGCAGCTTCCCGCAACTCTGCCCAAAACCCTTGGGCACGTCGCTGTTCGAAAGCCTCGAGGGCCACGCCTTGCTGCTCGACCCAGGTGTAGTAGCCGAGATTGAAAATGCGTGAGCGTTCGTTATGGGTCAATTCGAGGACGTCATTGTCGGCGGCGCCGAGCAGATGCTGACCAAAAATCTCGGCCGCACTGACCCCGTCGAAGCCATCAGGATAGTTGGCCGCCAGGAACTTCCGCCGTTCGCTGCCATAGAGCGCTGCGCTGTCGGTCGCGACGGTGAGGATCATGTCGTGGTCGCCGAGTTCCAGATGCTTGGCGGTCTTGATCGCCGCGACCAGGTTGGCGATACCGGAAAGCCCGATCAGCGTCAGCCCGGCGAGCAGTTCCGGATCAATGTGACGGCGGCCCGCCAGATAAGACAGGCCGGTTTCGCTGTTGAAGAGGAGGTCGAGCGCGTCGGTGCATCGGTCCGACACGCCGACCACGACGTCGGTGTTCATGACATTATGGATGAAGGGCACGTGCTTATCGCCGATCCCCTGGATGTTGTGCTCGCCAAAACCGTTGCGCAGCAAAGTCGGGCATTCGCTGGCCTCGGCGGCGACGATGCGGGCACCGAACTTGTCCTTGAGGTAGTCGCCGGCCGCTAATGTTCCGGCTGACCCCGACGCCGCGACAAACGACGCCAGCTTCAGGCCCGGCCGGTCCGCGCGCAAAGTTTCGAAGACATGCGCGAGCGCCGGGCCGGTGCAGGCATAATGGGCCACGTAGTTGCCGAATTCGGCAAACTGGTTGAGGACGATATTGGCGGGGTCGCGCGCGAGCTCGGCGCATTTGTCGAAGATTTCCTTGACATTGCTCTCCGAGCCGGGGGTCCGGACGATATCATCGGGCTGGACCGCCCAGGTCCGGAGCCATTCGAAGCGCTCCTCGCTCATACCTTCCGGCAGCACGGCGACACCGCGGCAATCGAGGATCCGCGAGATCGCGATCCCGCCTCGGCAGTAATTCCCGGTCGACGGCCAAACCGCCTTGTGAAGAGACGGGTCGAAACGGCCGGTAACCAGACGGGGTACCAGACAGCCATACGCCGCCAGCACCTTGTGTGCGCCGATCATCGGGAAGAAGCATCCCAGCTGCATTACGATCGGAGAGCGCACCCCGGTCAGCGACGGCGGCAAGACGAGATGGCACGGGGTTGCCGCCAAACCGGTGCGCAGCCGGTCGTTGTACCAGTGCACGCGGAAGAGATTGGCTGGCTCGGGACGGTCGGGATCGAGCGACCGCAGCGCATTCCTGAACGCCTCGGGAATACGGGACGGGGCGGCGAGCTCAGCGAAGGTCGGCAGCCTCGCTCCCGCTCGACCAAGCCACCGCGCCGCACGGTCACGAACGACGCGGTCGACGATTGTCGAGACAATGGTTCCATCGCTCATCTCTGCGACCACCTCACCCGAGGGCGGGGCTCCACCTTAGCCGACTGTCTGCTAAGCTTCGAGGAGGGATCGGCAGTAAGCGGCAGGAGGCAGCGTTGTCCGGAGTGCTCGAAGGCATTCGCGTGCTCGATTTCGGGCGTTACATCGCCGGGCCGTTTTGCGCGGCGCTCCTGGGTGACCTCGGCGCCGAGGTGATCCGCATCGAACGGCTGGGAGGCGGCGAGGATCGCCCGTTCATTCCCGTCGGCACCGGGCTCAAGGGCGGCGGTGCCATGTTTCTGGCGATGAACCGCAACAAGCTTGGGATGACGTTGGATCCCGCGGCACCCAAGGGAAGCGAGATCGTCCGCAAGCTCGTCGCGACCGCCGATGTCGTCGTCGCCAATCTGCCGCCCCAGGTATTGCGCTCGCTCGCCCTCGACCTCGACAGCCTGCGGCTCGTCAAGCCCGACATCATCCTGACGACGGTGACCGGCTTTGGCGCAGGCGGGCCGCTCAGCCGCAGGCACGGCTTCGACGGTATCGGGCAAGCGATGAGCGGTGCCGCGTATCTGTCCGGTACGCCGGAGCAGCCGATCGCGATCAAATTGCCCTGGGTCGATTTCGGCACGGCGTGTCTGTCGGCATTCGGCACCTTGGCGGCGCTGCTCGAGCGCGGCAAGACCGGCCGCGGGCAGAAGGTCGAAGGGGCGTTGTTGCGCACCGCCATTGCGTTTGCCAACGCAAGCCTGATCGAGCAGGCGTTGACCAGGGTCGACCGCAAAGCGACGCTCAATCGCGGCTTCAACTCGGCCCCGGCCGACATCTTTCGCTGCATGGACGGCTGGATCGTCGCGACCGTGATCGGTCCGGCGATGTTCCGGCGCTGGTGCCGGATGATCGGCGAGGAGCACTGGCTCGCCGACCAGCGTTTCCGCGATGATCAGGCGCGCGCCGACAACGGCGAGATCATCTCGGCCCGGATGAGCGAATGGTGTGCCAAGCGAAGCTGCGCCGAGGTGCTGGCGGCGCTCGAGGAGGCCAATATCGTAGCGGGCCAAGTCTATTCCCCGCAACAGGCACTCGACGACCCGCACATCCGTGCCGCCCGCCTCCTCGAAGAGGTCATCTACCCGGGGCTGGGGGAGACGCTGCCGCTCGCTCCGACGCCGATTGAGCTCTCCGAAACCCCAGGCACCTACCGCCGGCCGGCACCGCTGCTCGGCGAGCACACCGACGAAATCCTCCGAAGCCTCGGCTACGGCGACGCGGAAATCGCCACGTTGCGCCGGGAGCGCGTCGTCTGAGGCTCACCCGCGATATCAAAACGATCAGCGTGGCAGAAGCGCCCGTACGAGGCTCTTTGGAAATGTTGCGCATTCTCGGACGGCGGCGCCGACTTCCCACCGGGTCGAAGTCGGCGGCACCCCGACCCAACCTGCGATCCGCAGGCCAGCCAGACGGAACAGCAAGGCGGCTCGCGGCAAGTGCACGCGGTCGCTGACCAGCAGGACCAAACACCCGCCGCGCGGGCGCAGCAATCGCGCGGTCTCTCGCGCGTTCTCGACGGTGTCGCGTGATCGGGGCTCGACCAAAAGCGCCGTTTCTGGCACGCCCCGAGCGAGCGCCATCTGGTGCATGATTTCGGCTTCGGGCACAGGCCCCGTGCCGCCGCCCGAGAGCAGCAGCAGCGGCGCGGCGCCCGACCGAAACAGGCGGATCCCATGGTCGAGCCGCCGGATCAGTCCTGCCTTGCCGCGGCAGCCGAGCACGACGACGGCATCGGCCCTCCTCCCAGGAGCGCTCAGCCGTCGGCCTTAATCGCGTCGGCGCCCTTGATACGGGCGGCCAGCGCGGCAGCTAGAAAACGATCGATATCGCCATCGAGCACAGCGCCCGGATTTCCCGTTTCGACGCCGGTACGCAAATCCTTGACCATCTGATAAGGCTGTAGGACGTAGGATCGGATTTGGTGGCCCCAGCCGATATCCGTTTTTGTCGCGTTCATCGCTTCGGTCACCGCCTCACGCCGCTGCAGCTCGGCTTCGTAGAGCCTGGCGCGCAGCATTGCAAAAGCGTGAGCGCGGTTCTGGTGCTGCGAGCGCTCGCTTTGGCACTGCACGACGATGCCGCTCGGCAAATGGGTGATACGAACAGCGCTGTCGGTCTTGTTGACGTGCTGCCCGCCCGCACCCGAAGAGCGATAAGTGTCGACACGCAAATCCTTGTCGTTGACCTCGACCTCGATCTTGTCGTCGACCACCGGATAGACCCAGGCCGAGGCGAAGCTCGTGTGTCGCCGAGCATTCGAATCGAACGGTGAAATGCGGACGAGCCGATGCACGCCGCTTTCGGTCTTGAGCCAGCCATAGGCGTCGGGGCCGCGGATCGCGAGGGTAGCGGATTTGAGCCCAGCTTCCTCGCCGCCGCTCTCTTCGAGCCATTCCACCTTGTAGCCATGGGCCTCCGCCCAGCGCACATACATCCGCAGCAGCATCTCGGCCCAGTCCTGCGCCTCGGTGCCGCCCGCGCCGGCATGTACCTCCAGATAGCAGTCGTTGCCATCGGCCTCGCCCGACAGCAGACTTTCGAGCTCGCGTCTCGCCGCTTCCGCGCGCAACTTCTGGAGCGCCGCCTCGGCCTCGGCGACGATTGCCGCCTCGCCTTCGGTTTCGCCCAGCTCGATCAGCTCGCGCGCTTCGTCGACCTCGCGCTCGATCCGCCGATAGTTGTTGATCGCCTGGTCCAGCCGGGTGCGCTCGCGCAGCAGTTTTTGCGCATTCGCCGGATCATCCCACAAGCGTGGATCCTCGGCTTGCGCGTTTAGCTCAGCGAGGCGTCGAGTTGCAGTCTCCCAGTCAAAGATGCCTCCTCAGCAGCGCCAGCGACTTTCTAATGTCGTCGACGACCGCCTCAATCTCGGCGCGCATGACTCACTCCGTCGTCTGTCTCGATTCGCTAATATAGGCCCCCTGTTCCGCCGGCCGGAGCCCCACGAGACGGCAACGACATCGGTAACACCCTGTGCGTCGGCGCCGGCGCCTCTTTTGGTAGTGCCGTGCCCTCGGCTTCACCGGTCGATGCGACCGGCATCTCGTTTTCCTCGCTCGATTCGTTCCGCGAACTGACGTTGCGATCTTGGCCGGGCTCGGTGCCCGGTTTGTAGGCCTCGTAGATCGCCGACTCTTTGCCAGCAACCGGCAGGCCGGTTGCTGCGCTGACGCGATAGAGCCGCATTCCCGGCGGTGTGCGGAAGGCCGTCGCCGGTGCGTCCTTCAGCGCGGCGATCATGAAGTCGCGGAAAACAGGCGCTGCAATGTGCCCGCCGGTCTCGTCGTCACCGAGACTGTCGGGATCATCATAGCCGATATAAACGCCGGCCGCGAGGTCGGGGGTGAACCCGACAAACCAAGCGTCCCGCCAATCGTTAGTGGTCCCCGTCTTGCCGGCGATAGGCTTGCCGACGGCTTTCACCGCCGTCCCGGTGCCGCGCTCCACGACTCCTTGCAGCATGGTAACGATTTGAAAGGCCGAGCCGGGGTCGGCGACCTGTTCGCGCGTGTCCGGGATGACGGGCATTAGCTGCTTCTGCCACTCGACATTGTCGCAATCATCGCACCGGCGATGATCGGCGCGAAAAATCGTCGCGCCGTTGCGGTCCTGAATGCGGTCGATGAAGGTCGGGGTGATGCGTTTCCCACCATTGTCCAGCATGGCGTAGGCGGCCGTGTGCCGTAGCAAGGTTGTCTCACCTGCGCCCAGCGCCATCGAGTACTCGCGCGGCGTGTGATCCATAATGCCGAAGCGCTCGACGGTTTGAGCGATCGCCTCCATCCCGACCCTCGAGGCGACCCGAGCGGTTACCGCATTGAGCGATTTCTCCAGAGCTACGCGAAGGGGCGTCGGCCCAAGGTATCGCACCTCGTGGTTGAGCCTGGCGTAGTTGGCGGGTGACCACATCGGCATTCCGGGGCCTTGCGGCAGCGATATGGGCGCATCATCGACCAAGGTCGACGGGGTAAACCCGTGATCCAGCGCCGTCAAATAAACGAATGGTTTGATAGACGATCCGGGTTGCCGCTTCGCCTGGGTCGCACGGTCGAACTGGCTGATTTCAAAACTGAAACCGCCGGTGATCGCGAGGACGCGCCCGGTATGCGGATCCATGGCAACGAGGGCGCCGGAGACCTCCGGAACCTGGCAGAGGGTAAACAGGCCCAGTGGCTTGGCGCTCGCCGCTTCGCCCTTTGACCCAGATCCTGGGGTGGGCTCAACCATCACCACGTCGCCGGGCTTGACGACATCGGCGGCGCTCCGCGGATAGGGTCCAAAGTTGTTGGCGCCGTGCCATGGCCGCGCCCAGCGCATCTCGGAAAACGGGATGCGCCCCGTCGCACCATTGCTAAAGCCTATCGCCGCACCCTCGGCGTCGCTGCGCGTCACCATCGCCAGCTGCCAGCCGACATCGCGTGCGACACCGGGCACCGGCACCTTGGCGAGGTGCGCCACCCAGTCGCCCTTCGGATCAATTCGAGCAATTGCTCCGCGCCACGCCCCGTGGGCGTGATCATAGGCGATCAGCCCGTCGCGCAAGGCCTTGTCAGACGCCGCCTGTAATCGCTCGTCTAGGCTGGTTCGCACCGACAGCCCAGCCCCGTACAGCACTTTGTCGCCATAGCGGGTGAGCAGCTCGCGTCTAACCTCCTCCGCGAAGTAGGGCGCGGTGGCCTGCCCGGCTTCCTGCCGGCGATGCAGCTCGAGCGGTTGCTCCTCGGCTTGGGTTGCATCGGCTTGGGTAACTACGCCGTCCTCGACCATGCGGTCGATGACCCAATCCCGGCGGACTTCAGCTGCTTGCGGAACGCGCTTTGGGTTGTAGTGGTTGGGCGCCTTTGGTAGCCCCGCAAGAAAAGCGGCCTCACCGAGCGTCAGTTCGTCGAGCGACTTGTCGAAATAAGTGAGTGCCGAGGCCGCCACGCCGTAGGCGCCTTCGCCGAGATAGATCTCGTTGAGATAAAGCTCGAGAATACGGTCTTTCGGTAGCGCCGCTTCGATGCGGGTCGCGAGCAAAACTTCCTTTATCTTGCGTTCGACCGAGATCTCGTTGGTCAGCAGCATGTTCTTGGCGACCTGCTGAGTGATCGTCGAGGCGCCGACGGGGCGCCGGTTCGCCCGCAACCTGCTGATATCGGTGATCGCTGCGCGCACCATCGAGAGCGGATCGATCCCGTGATGGCTGTAGAAGTTCTTATCCTCGGCGGAAAGGAAGGCGTTGATTACCCGTTTGGGTATGGCCTGGATCGGCACAAAGACGCGCCGCTCGGTCGCGTACTCGGCCAGCAGTCGGCCGTCCCCGGCATGCACCCGGGTCGTAATCGGCGGCTGGTAGTGCGCGAGTTGCTGATAGTCCGGAAGTCCGCGACCGAAATACCAGATGGTGACGCCGACAAAGCCGCAACCGGCAATCGCCAGGACGACCGCGCACACGAACAAAAACCTGATGAGCTTGACCATGGGTCGGTGGTGCGCCGTCGTCCTCGATTGCTGCGAACGCCAGACCGATCGTCTAGCCTCGCGTAGCCGAGCATCCTTATGCGCCAACGACGCGGTCATTCCAAGCACCCCACGCATACCCATCAAGCCTCCGCGTTACATACGCAACGTGATCGGGGCTGCACGTCGACCCTCGCTTCTCGAGGCTTCGGCCGATGCGGTCGCCACGCGGGAAGAAGCCGTTGTCGCGGGCCGTCTTCCTCTATAGATTGTGGGATGCGAAAAGCCGCTGTCCGTCGACTGGGCGTTACGCTCAGCAGGCATTGTGACGCAAGCGCGAAATGACCGGCAGCATGTTTGCCGCCGCGCGGGGTTGCAGCGCCAGGCGACGCGGATTGTAGGAACCCGAAGCCGATCGTGGCCCCCAGACGAGATCCGCCATGGCCGATGTCCATTCGTTGCTCGATGGGGTAATTCCCGGCGCCGCCGGCTTCCCCGCACATGGGATCGCGCCGCCGGCCGATTTTCGCTCGGCCACAGTTGCGCGCTCCGGAGTTATTCCCGAATGGCCAAGCGCATGCTCATTGATGCCACTCACCCGGAAGAGACTCGGGTGGTGGTGCTCAGCGGCAACCGTCTCGAAGAGTTCGATTTCGAGACGTCCACGAAGCAGCAGGTAAAAGGCAATATCTATCTCGCAAAAGTTACTCGCGTCGAGCCATCGCTGCAGGCGGCGTTCGTCGATTACGGCGGCAATCGCCACGGCTTCCTCGCCTTTAGCGAGATCCACCCCGACTATTACCGAATCCCGGTAGGCGATCGGGAGACGATCGACGACGAGTCGGTCGGCGACGAGCCCGAAACACGGGAAGCCTTGCCGGAGGAAGCCGGAGCGTCGCTGGCGTCGGCACTGCCCGAGCCCGTGGCAGTCGCGCCGCCGGAAAGCGGCGAGGACGAAACAAGCGGGATTGAGCTATCCGGGCAACCCTCGCCCGAGTTGGATCAAGCGGCACCCAGTTTTTCATCCGAGGCAAGGGAACAGGGCCGCACGCCGCTCCTGACCGGGCTGCCCTGGGACGATCTCGCGCCGGGCCCGGATGCTGTGGCGCTGGCGCCAGCCACCATGATGGCTCAACCTGCCGCGCACAGCGCGGTCGCGGTCGATGGTACTCTGGTTGGCTCCGGCGAGCCGGATGTGGCGAGCGCGTCCTGGGACCAGGACCAACTCGCAATCGTCGGCGAGACTCCCGGCGAAATCCCCGCGGAGACCGGCGCGGAGATCTCTCGGTCGGTCGACCTGCACACCGACAGCGACCGTGAGGGTGGAGAAACCGAGACTGTCGAGACGATCGACGGCGACGAGCTCGAAGAGGACGAACGCCAGCGCTCGCGCACCATCCGGCATTACAAGATCCAGGAGGTGATCAAACGGCGGCAGATCATGCTCGTGCAGGTCGCCAAGGAAGAGCGTGGCACCAAGGGTGCAGCGCTCACCACCTACTTGTCGCTGGCCGGGCGATATTGCGTATTGATGCCGAATACGGCCCGCGGCGGTGGGGTATCGCGCAAGATAACCAGCGTAACCGACCGCCGCCGGTTAAAGGACGTCCTCGAGGAGCTGGATATTCCCGAGGGGATGGGGGTGATCGTGCGCACTGCCGGTGCGGAGCGCTCAAAGGCCGAGATCAAACGCGACTATGAATACTTGCTGCGTCTCTGGAACGAGATCCGCGATTTAACACTGAGGTCCACCGCGCCGGCCCTGATCTATGAAGAGGGAAACCTGATTAAACGGTCGATTCGCGATCTCTATACGCGTGACATCGACGAAGTCCTGGTCGAGGGCGAGGAAGGCTACCGCACGGCAAAGGCGTTCATGAAGATGCTGATGCCGAGTCATGCGCGGCGGGTCCAGCCCTATCGCGATGCAGAGGTCGGGCTGCTGCACCGCTTCCAAGTCGAGAGCCAGATCGACGCGATCCATTCGCCGATCGTCCAGCTCCGCTCTGGCGGCTATGTCGTGATTAATCAGGCCGAGGCGCTGGTCGCGATCGACGTCAACTCGGGACGGTCGACGCGCGACCGCAATATCGAAGAGACAGCGGTTCGGACCAATCTTGAAGCGGCGGAAGAAATCGCCCGGCAGCTCCGCCTACGCGACCTCGCGGGGCTTATTGTGATCGACTTTATTGACATGGAGGAGAACCGCAATCAGGTAGCGGTCGAGCGGCGGCTGAAGGAGGCGTTGAAGGGCGATCGTGCCCGTATTCAGGTTGGCCGAATCAGCCCTTTCGGCCTCCTTGAGATGTCGCGTCAGCGGTTACGTCCGTCGCTGGTCGAGACCTCAACGCAACCATGTCCGCATTGCGGCGGCACCGGCTTCATCCGATCGACCGAATCGACGGCGCTCTACGTGCTGCGCTCGATCGAGGAGGAGGGCATGCGCCGGCGCTCGGCAGAGATCTGCGTCTACGTGCCGACGACGGTGGCACTCTATATCCTCAACCAGAAGCGCGATTCGCTCGTGCAACTCGAGGCTCGCTACAATTTGCGAGTGATGGTGGCGCGCGACGACTCACTGATCCCGCCAGCTTTCCGGCTCGAACGGCTGCGCGCTTATGGCCCAGCCGAGACAGCGGTCTTGTCGACCCCCCCGCTGACCCAGGCGCCCGATCTCGAAGAGCAGCCGGTAGACGACGAGTTCGAACAAGGAGCGGAGGCCGCAGAATCCGACCAGCGGCAGCAGGAGGATGAAGTGGAGCGCGGTCGTAGCCGCCGCCGGCGCCGACGGCGGAGGCGGCGTGATGCGGAGCCTGTTTCTGCCTCTGCTGCGCGATCGGAGGTGGTCGAGGATACCGTGGAGACGACAGACGAACTCACCCCGGTGCATGGTCGAGCGAGTGGCGAGGACGGCAATGGCGATGAGGAAAATGAAGCGGAGGGGCGTCGGCGCCGCCGCGGCCGCCGCGGCGGAAGGCGGCGCGGGCGGCACGAGAGCGATTTCGAGCCCGTCTTCGAGGAACCGCGTCCGCCATCCGATTTCGTCCAGATTTTGCCGGCTTCCGGTATGGAGGAACTCGCGTCAGCGCCAATGGTAGCCCTAGCAAGCACAGCCGGAGAGATCGGCGGTCCAGAAATCGAGGCGGCACGCGATAGCGGGCCACCGGTGCGCGACCCCGTTGCGGTGCCAGGAGAGATCGCCGCGGAGGTCGTCGATTTGCCAACGCCGCGTCATCCGTCGGTCGAAGCGAGAGCAGAGGCGCCGAGCCCTGACGAGCGGGCGCTGTCCTCGTCAAGCGAGAAGGAGCAGACTCCGGGTCCGGGATTTTTCGCTGCGGCTCCGCCAGCGGAAGCGGAGAAGCCGTCGACGCCGCGCCGGGGCTGGTGGCAGCGGTTCATGCCGCCGTAAGTCGAATCGCTGAGATGGTGAGACGCCCCCGGCCGGCTCCGGCTTGCCCCGTCCTCGCCGCATTTCTATTCTTGGGTGGTCCGTCTTTGCCGCCATACCAGCACAGCCCGAGGTACGGACCTCGATGCCGATTGGTTAGTTAAGGCACCGCTTGTGACCGATTGGATTTCCGGTCTAACAGCATCCGTCCTAGCGGCGTCGGTTGCCTTGGGCCAGGTTGCCGCGGCAGCCGAGAGCTACATCCGCGATACCGAGATCGAGGCCGACATTCGGACGATGGTGACCCCGATTTGGAAAGCCGCGGGGCTGGATCCGAATGCGCTGCACGTCTATCTCGTCGAGGATAAGCAAATCAATTCCTTCGTCGCCGGCGGACAGAACGAGTTCATCAACACCGGGTTAATAATGCGCGCCCAAACACCGAACCAGCTGATCGGTGTGCTCGCGCACGAGACGGGCCATATCGCCGGCGGGCATCTGACGCGCTTTCAAGACGCAGCACGGAAGGCCAGCATCGAAGGGATCATCGCGATGGTGCTCGGCGCCGCTGCGACGGTGGCCGCGAAGGGCAGCGGCGGCGGCGCGGCCATGTTGCCCGCAGAAGGCGTGGCCGAACGCGCCTTCATGCAATATTCGATCACCCAGGAAGCTTCGGCTGATCACGCGGCGATGACCTTTCTGGATGCCAGCGGGCAATCCGCAAGGGGTCTCCTTCAGTTCTTCCAGATCCTACAAGGAGAAGAGATGCTGTCCGGCATCCGGGAGGACCCCTATCTGCGCACGCATCCATTGACCGCGCAGCGCATCGACTACGTCCGCAACCATGTCGAGCACTCACGCTTCTCCGACGTTCCGGATACTCAGACCAATATCGACTTGTTGAAGCGGGTGAAGGTCAAGCTCGATGCCTTCCTCTCGCGGCCTTCGTCGACACTTGCGACTTATCCCGAGAAGGATCAGTCGGTACTCGCCCGCTACGCACGAGCGATCGCCTACTATCGCGCTCCGCAGCTGGACAAAGCGCTCCCGACCATCGACGGATTGATACGAGACTTTCCCCAGGATCCGTATTTTCGAGAGCTCAAAGGGCAAATGTTGTTCGAGAATGGGCGTATCAAGGACGCGATCCAGCCTTACGAGGAGGCTGTTCGCCTCGCCCCAAGCGCGGCGCTGCTACGCATATCGCTGGCCCAAGTTTACGTCGAGGCGAATGATCCGAAAGAAAATAAGCGCGCGATTGCCTATCTGAATGATGCTTTGCGGAGCGAGGACAAAGAAACGCAAGGCTGGCACCTGCTGGCGACCGCCTACGGGCGCGACAATCAGATCGGCATGGCCGCCTTGGCGCTGGCCGAGGAAGGGCTTGCCGCCGGAAAGAAGAAGGACGCCCAACAGCAGGCCCTGCGGGCCAAGGCGCTATTGCCGAAGAACTCCGCGGCTTATAACCGTGCCGAAAATATCCATCTCGAAGCGGAGCATATCGAGGACTCGGCGGGTGGTGTGGCGAACTCGCGCTGATCGGTGCCGGCTCATCCAATCAATTCGAAGGAGTACCTATCGCCATGCAACTCCGTGCACCGTACATGGCAGCGGTGTTGGCTTGCGCATTTCTCGCCGTCGCGCCTTCCCGCTCGATCGCAGCCGCCGAGATCGCCCCTGAACAGCGCCAAGCGATCGAGGGAATCATTCACGACTATCTGATGCAAAATCCCGACGTCCTGATCGAAGCGCTGCGGGCGGCCGAGGACAAGGCCAGCCGCGACGCTGACGCCAAGGCGGCGCTGGTGCTGAAAGATCGTCGAGGTGAGGTCTTCGATGACCCGGCGACCCCGGTAGGGGGCAATCCGCAGGGCGATGTCACAATTGTCGAGTTCTTCGATTACCGCTGTCCCTATTGCAAGCAAGTGCAACCCGTGCTGCAGGCTTTGCTCGATCAGGATCACAAGCTGCGGTTCGTCTACAAGGAAATGCCCGTTCTTGGTGCCCCTTCGGTCACTGCGGCCCATGCTGCACTCGCCGCACGGTTACAGGGTAAGTACGAGGCCTTCCACACGGCCATGATGGCAACCAAGGGCCAGATCACCGACGACGTGGTTTACCAAGTCGCGGGTTCGGTCGGGCTCGATATCGAGCGGCTGAAGCACGACATGGCGGCGCCGGAGATCGACCGGGCGGTGAAGGATAATCTGGCTCTGGCGAGCGCGCTCGATATTCGCGGCACGCCAGGCTTTATAATCGGCGAGCACATCGTTCCCGGCGCGATCGATCTCGATGCTTTGAAGAATTTGATCGCTGACGCCCGAAAGGGGTAGCGGGGGTTAACAGCGCGGTGCCGAGTTTACCCCTGGCGATCGGGCTGATTGTCCGGATGCGCGGCCATGAAGGGTTCGAGCCCCATGCAATGCCGGAAAATCCGGATGATCGTCGGATAGGGGGTGAGGTCCAGCCGGTACCGCTCGGCGTTGACGACTTGGGGTATGAGCGCAACGTCGGCAAGACTGGGTGTGCCGCCGTGACAGCAGGCGCCAGTCCGCGGATCCTCCGTAAGCAGCTTCTCTAACGCCTGAAAGCCTGCAGCGATCCAGTGGTTGTACCAGCTCGCAATCGCGGCCTCGTCATGCCCGAGCGAGTGAGTGAGGTAGCGCAGAACGCGCAGATTGTTGATCGGATGGATGTCGCAAGCGACGATTTCGGAGAGCGCGCGTACCCGCGCTCGGTCGGAAGGGTCGTGAGGCAATAGCGGCGGGTCGGGATAGGTCTCGTCGAGATACTCGATGATCGCCAGCGACTGGATCAATGTTCGGCTGCCGTCTTCGAGCGTCGGCACCAATCCCTGGGGATTGACGGCGAGATAATCGGGTCTCGTTTGGTCGTTGCGGCGCAGATGAATGGGGGCGGTTTCGTACTCGAGCTTCTTTAGGTTGAGAGCGATCCGGACGCGGAATGCGGCGGAGGACCGGAAATAGCTGTAGAGTTTCATCGCCGTCCCCCGATTATAGATATCGGGTGGGCCGGATCAGAGTGCGCCACATATGCGCCGAGGGGCCGCTATCCCAGCCGAGCCCCTCCTTCGGCTGCCGGAAGTTGCGGCCGACGATGTCGCTGAACTCCGCGAGCTCCACATGCACGTCGGGATCGAACGAATAGATGTCGTGGACGGTAATCATGCGCGCTGTCATGTACCATTTGTGGTCGCCAGCACGCCTGTACTCTTCTTCGATATAGGGGTCCGGACGGTAGTCCGCACCGAAGTTCTTGATGTAGGATTCGGGGTAGGCATAGCCGACCGACTCGTCCGGGTAGAAGCGCAGCGCCTGGTGCGCGCGGACCGCCCACGAGACCTCTTCGTCGACATAGGGCGCCACCATCTGGGCGCCCCAATAGCCGTGGTCGGCGCGAATGAAGCCGATGACGCCGATATCGTGCACGAGGCATGCCATGACGACTTTCTCTGCCATGCCGGCTCTGACGGCATGCCGGGCGCTCTGCAGCAGGTGGTTCGCCGGGCCAAACCGGTGTTTGAAGAAGTCCATCAGGGTCGGCCGCGGTGGCATCTTGGGCAGACGCGGGTCGTCCCCCATCAGCATGTGCTTGCCGGCATTCTGGGTGAGCAGCGCCGCAACGTTCGGGGTGCTCATATCGCCGTCGGCAAGGGTGAACAGACGCGATTTGACGATGATCGCGTCCAACTCGCGCATCATCTCGTGCTCGAGCGCATCGGCGCGCTCGGCCAATGTCATCGTGTCGTTCATTCGCGTACCCTTTGTAATCTGCCGTCGAGAGATGCGCCATGGTAGCAGGCTGCGCCTGTTCGCTCTAGCTCCACGACGGCTTCAGCGGCCGCGAGTCGCAAATGGCCAGAGCTTAGTCGCAGCTTACCTAGTCCTTCGTTTGAAACGTGTAATTGCAACTCGGAGATAAGATATAAGCGGTAATATTATGCCCTTGGATGCGTCCCGTCATTTGTACAGACCCGTGTTTCACCCGGGCAGAGGCATTGAAAATCCCATTTTCATCGACCGTCCCACGTAACGTGGTGTCGAATCGCGGGACATATACAAACCGAACTTCGCCCCTGAATATTCGTAAAGGATACAGCGCCCCTCGGGGAGGCTCGGTGCAGTCCCCTGTGATTGCTTTCGTAAGGGTAAGTTCTCCCCTGTACTGGCCATCGAACTTAGCCGAGCCTTGCGCCCATGCGACGCTCCAGAGCCCCGTGCCGAGCAGGAAGCCCAATCCCAGCAATCTCAGCATTCGGTTCTTCGACGATCGAGAGGCCAGGATTATGCCTCTCCGCGGCACGGCAATCCATTTCGATTCGTCGACCCGCCGCGTAAGTATCGTGTAGGGTGAGCCGGTTGCGCGCCGCGTCCGCGCGCGCTCGGAAAACCCTCGGAGCTTTAGGAATGACCGATACGCCCGATTACACGCCCCCCAAGGTCTGGACCTGGACGAAGCCGAGTGGCGGCAGGTTCGAGAACATCAACCGGCCGATCGCGGGTTCCACACATGAGAAGGAGCTGCCGGTCGGCCGCCATCCCTTGCAGCTCTATTCGCAGGGCACGCCAAACGGCGTGAAGGTCACCGTGATGCTCGAAGAGCTCCTGGCCCTCGGCCACAAGGGCGCGGAATACGATGCCTGGCTGATCCGGATCGGCAACGGTGACCAGTTCGGCAGCGGCTTCGTCGCGATCAACCCGAACTCCAAAATCCCGGCGTTGGTGGACCGCAGCAGCCCGAAGCCGATCCGGGTCTTCGAGACCGGCGCCATCCTGATGTATCTGGCCGAGAAGTTCGGGGAGTTCCTGCCGACCGAGCCGGCCACGCGCGCCGAGTGCCTATCGTGGCTGTTCTGGCAGATGGGCAGTACACCGTACGTCGGCGGCGGCTTCGGGCACTTCTACGCCTATGCTCCGGTCAAGATCGAGTATGCGATCGACCGGTTCACGATGGAAACAAAGCGCCTGCTCGATGTGCTCGATCGCTGTCTCGGGGAGAGCGAATATGTTGCCGGTCCGGCCTACACGATCGCCGACATCGCGATCTGGCCGTGGTATGGCGGGCTGGTCAAGTTCGGGCAATACGGCGCGACTGAGTTCCTGGCGGTGCACGAATACAAGAACGTCCAGCGCTGGGCCGACATGATCTACGAACGGCCGGCAGTCAGGCGCGGGCGCATGGTCAACCGCACCTCGGGCGAGCCCTCGATCCAGTTGCACGAGCGCCACGACGCCGGCGACTTCGACACGAAGACGCAGGACAAGCTCGCGGCAAATTGAGCGTTACTAATCCGTGGAATGAAATTCTTGCACCTGTTGAGCTTGTAATAAAGATTGACATCCCACCGGAGTACATGAACTAGTGAACCTTGAACATCAGAGGAGTCTCAGCATGCCGCTCGATGTCGCCGTAGCCCCGAAAACCCTCACCACGACGCTCCATTACCTGATCCGGGGCGTCGACAAACCGGCCGCCTATCGGATCGAGCCGCCGCCCGGCGTGCCGCGCTGGAACGGCACCGACGATCCGCGCGAGGTCACGATCGAGGACGCGCGCGGCCGTGAGGCGGAGTTCACGCTCGACCGCAACGGCTTTGCCCTGGTCAAGGCGCCGACAGAGGTCGCCGATTTCTATGATCCCGAGCAGATTAAGCGCGTCTACTACCCGGAAGTCGAGCGCCTGCTGCGCGACAAGCTGGGCGCCGGCCGCGTCTTCGTCTTTGACCACAATGTGCGCAACGCCACACGGGAAGGTTTGGCCAAGCCTTCGCGGCAGGTGCACAACGACCACACGGTGAACTCG
>JAFAHQ010000086.1 GCA_019237135.1 Alphaproteobacteria bacterium | reverse complement strand
CGGCGTGGTCGGCGGGATCATGCTCGGCCTTGGCCGCGCGCTCGGCGAGACGATGGCGGTCACCTTTGTGATCGGCAACGCGCATCGCATCAGCGCGTCGATCCTGCAGCCGGGAACAACGATTTCTGCCTCCCTGGCGAACGAGTTTACAGAGGCGTTCAGCGATCTCTACCGCTCGTCCTTGATCGCGCTAGGTCTGATCCTGTTCGTCATCACCTTCATCGTGCTGGCAATCGCAAAACTGATGTTGCTGCGGCTGCAGAAGCAGGCGGGAGGCTGAGTCGATGGACATCTATACCCGGCGCCGCATTGCCAATAGCACGGTCATGAGCCTTTCGGTTTTGGCGACCGCTTTTGGCGTCTTGTGGCTTGTTCTCGTCCTGTGGACCCTGCTCGAAAACGGCATCGCCGCGATCACCCCGGCATTGTTTAGCGAAATGACGCCGCCTCCCGGTAGTACGGGTGGGCTGTTGAATGCGATTTTCGGCAGCGTGGTGATGACCCTGATCGCGACCCTGGTGGGGACGCCGACCGGCGTCCTCGCCGGCACGTTTCTCGCCGAATACAGCCGCGGTAGCCGGTTTGGTGAGGTCGTGCGATTCATCAATGACATCCTCTTAAGCGCGCCCTCGATCATCGTAGGGCTCTTCGTTTACGAGCTGATGGTCGTTCGTATGGGACATTTCTCGGCCTGGGCCGGGGCGATGGCATTGGCGATCATCGTCGTGCCGGTCGTCGTTCGCACGACCGAGGACATGCTCAATCTTGTCCCCAATGCCCTGCGCGAGGCGGCTGCCGCACTGGGCTCGCCAAAGTGGAAGGTGATCGTCATGGTCTCCTACCGCGCGGCGATCCAGGGGATGGTGACCGGCGTCATGCTCGCCGTTGCCCGCATCGCCGGCGAGACCGCACCGTTGCTGTTCACGGCGCTGAATAACCAGTTTTGGAGCGTGGACCTGAACGCGCCGATGGCCAATCTGCCGGTCGTAATCTTTCAGTTCGCGATGAGTCCCTATGCCGACTGGCAGGTGCTCGCCTGGGGCGGCGCGCTGTTGATCACGATCACCGTGCTGTTCCTCAACATCGGCGCTCGGATATTGACCTCGTGGAGCGCGTTCAAACAATGAGCCCACCCACCGCCGCTGCGCGGGTTGCCATGTCGTCTGCTCTCACCGTAACCGGCGCCGCCGTGGCCGAGCCAATGGCTCCCCAGAAGGCCGTCATCCGCAATGTCGATTTCTTTTACGACAAGTTCCGGGCACTCAAAAACGTCAGCCTGCCGCTTCATGACAAGCGGGTGACCGCGTTTATCGGTCCGTCCGGCTGCGGCAAGTCGACCTTGCTGCGCGTTCTGAACCGGATTTATGAGCTCTATCCCGGGCAGCGGGCGACCGGCGAAGTTCTGGTCGACGGCGAAAATATCCTGGCGCCGGGGCTGGATCTCAATCTGTTGCGCGCCAAGATCGGCATGGTCTTTCAAAAGCCGACACCGTTTCCGATGTCGATCTACGACAATATCGCCTTCGGCATACGGCTGTACGACAAGGTCTCGCGCTCCGTGCTCGATGACCGCGTCGAATCGGCACTGCGGCGCGCCGCAATATGGGACGAGGTCAAGGACAAGCTGCGGCAGAGCGGCCTCGGCTTGTCCGGCGGCCAGCAGCAACGTCTGTGCATTGCCCGCGCCGTCGCGGTCGAGCCCGAGATCCTGCTGCTCGACGAGCCCGCCTCGGCACTGGACCCGCTCTCGACCCAGCGCATCGAGGAACTGATCGCCGAGCTTAAATCCGACTACTGCATTGCGATCGTCACCCACAACATGCAGCAAGCGGCGCGCAGCTCTGATTATACGGCTTTCATGTACCTCGGAGAGCTGATCGAGTTCGACGAGACCGAACGCATGTTCACCGCCCCAAAGCAGAAGCAAACCGAAGATTACATCACCGGTCGGTTCGGCTGAGCCGACAGGCCGGGGAGTTCGCTCGATGGAATCCCAGCACGTTGTCAAGAGCTATGACGAAGAGCTACGCAGGCTGAGCAACACGATCACCGAAATGGGCGGGCTCGCCGAGAGCCAGCTCGCCACGGCGATCGACGCGGTCGTCAAGCGCGACAGCGAGCTGGCCGCCAGCGTCGTCGAGGGCGACGCTAAGGTCGATCAGCTGCAGCGGGATTCCGATAATCTCGCGATCCGGCTGCTGGCCTTGCGCCAGCCTATGGCACGCGATCTGCGGGAGATCTTGGCGGCACTGAAGATCGCTAGCGACCTCGAACGTGTCGCCGATTATGCAGCCAATGTCGCCAAACGCGCGATCGCGCTCAATCAGACCCCGCCTGTGCGGCCGGTCTACGCGCTGCCGCGCATGGCCCAATTAGCTCAGCTTTTGATAAAGGACGTGATCGACGCCTATGTCGCTCGCGACGCCGACAGGGCTTACGCGGTATGGATGCGGGACGCCGAGCTCGACGAAATGTATTCGAGCCTGTTCCGCGAGCTCCTCACCTACATGATGGAAGATCCGCGCAACATCAGTGCGTGTACGCATCTGTTGTTCATGGCCAAGAACATCGAGCGGATCGGCGATCACGCGACCAATATCGCCGAGGATTTGTACTTCCTGGTGCATGGCACGCCACTCAACGAGGCACGGCCAAAGGGCGACCAGTCGAGCCTCGAAATTGTCACCCCGAGCCGGAGTACGAAATGACCAAGCCCGTGGTGCTGATCGTCGAGGACGAGGCTCCTCTCGTCACAATGCTGCGCTACAACCTCGAAAAGGAGGGCTTTCAGGTTTGCGAGGCCAGCGACGGCGAGGACGCGCTGATCCAGATTTCCGAACGCAAGCCCGACATCGTTCTGCTCGATTGGATGCTGCCTCTTGTCTCCGGCTTGGAGGTGTGCCGCCGCATACGAAGGGGACCGGACACCCGTGCAATACCGGTAATCATGCTGACGGCGCGCAGCGAGGAGCACGATCGTGTCCGCGGGCTCGACAGCGGCGCCGACGATTACGTCGTCAAGCCTTTCAGCCCGAGCGAACTGGTCGCGCGGCTGCGCGCGGTGATCCGGCGCACCCAGCCCGGCGCCGGGGAGGAGGTGCTGCATTTCGCGGATGTCAAGATGGATCTTGCCGCGCACAAGGTCATGCGCGCCGGCACAGGCGTCCATCTTGGTCCGACTGAATTCCGTCTGTTGCGCCACCTGATGCGGTACCCCGGACGCGTCTTCTCACGCGAGCAGCTGCTCGACGCCGTGTGGGGCCATGACGTCTTTGTCGAGGCGAGGACTGTCGACGTTCACATCCGCCGGCTACGCAAGGCGTTGAATGCGGTAGGGAGCGGCGACATTGTGCGGACGGTCCGCTCGGCCGGCTACGCGATCGATCGCCCCCAGTAACTCAAGAGCAGCGCCGACTGCGGCCGGCGAAGATCATCCCTCCGCAGCCTGACCGAGCGCGGCGGCCGTGCCGTGCTCCCGCGAGATGTCGCGGTTGGTGTAGTCGGGCAGAAAAGCGGTCGCGCTGACGCTTACGACAGCGCAGAACGCGATGTAGAGCGCCACCGCATAACCCGACCCGGTGGCCGCGAAGAGCGCCGTAGCGATCAGCGGTGCCGGACCTCCAGCGATCACCGAGGAAAGGTGGAAGCCGAGCGATGAGCCGCTGTAGCGCAGCCGCGGAGCGAAGCATTCGGCGATCAACGCCGCTTGCGGTCCGAACATCATGTCG
>JAFAHQ010000020.1 GCA_019237135.1 Alphaproteobacteria bacterium | reverse complement strand
CGGAGCTACCGTGAAAGCACGCGCCGGTGGGCGCGACGGCCTCTCGTTTGCTGACCGAGCGCGATACCAGTTTGTCGGTCTCCGGGCGCGCCGCCGAAAAAGCTAACCGGTTGCGGGACTCGCGCTTCAGTCTGACGATTAATGCAGCTTTGGCGCTTTGAGAAACCGTGTCCGGTCGACCGATAAGACGCGGACTGTCAAGGTCTCGTTGTCGCGCCCGACTTGCAGCACGACTTCGCTGCCGGCTGGACCGCCGGCCCAGACCTTGCGCCATAAGCCGGCGAGGCTCGCTACGGGATCCTCGCGCACGGCGAGGATCCGGTCACCAGGCCTCAGTCCGGCTTTGTTCGCGGGACCACGCTCGTTAAGACCAACGACGACGATCGCGTCCTCCACCTCCTGGGCTAAGAGCCCGAGCCAGGGGCGAGCGGGTCGGTTCGGACGACCGTAGGTCAGCATGTCGTCGAGGATCGGCGGCAACAGGTCGATCGGCACCACCATGTTGACATCGCGGCGAAGTTCGCGACCGTTCGCATTCTGCACATGAAGCGAGCCGATCCCGATCAGCCGCCCATCGGCGCCAATCAGGCCGGCACCACCCCAAAAGGGGTGGGCAGGTGCGGTAAAGATCGCGTGGTCGAGCACATATTCCCAATAACCCGCAAATTCCTGCCGGGCCACGACCCGCGCGGCGATGGCATGACGGCGACCGCCCTCGGCGGCCATGATCGCGCGGTCGCCGGCGCCGACGCGCAGCCCGATCCCGAGGTCGATCGGTGGAACGTTCAATTTGCCCAGCGTCTGGACGAGACCGAAGCCCGTCTCCTGGTCATAGGCGAGCACGTGACCGGGTACGGCACCGCCACCGGCAGAGGTGAGCCAAATCGTCTCGGCTTCGGTGACGAGATAGCCTATGGTCAGGACGAGGCCGTCCTTGCGGATCAAAACACCGCTGCCGGCGCGCTCGGTGCCGAGCGTCCCGGCCGAGAAGGCGTCCTCCGGGATCGTCGCCCGCAGGCCTAGGACGGCACTCAGCGCACGATCCAGATCGAAGGCGCAGTCTCCGGGCTTTGGCTGGATCTCCCCCGGTATTTCCCAATCTACGGTTCGCGACATTTGGCGACTCGTCAGTGGCAACTGTTCAGATCATAACAGCTAGAGAGTGCGCCGTGGCCGCTCTCTTGTCAAAACCCGTCTCAGCGGTTCCTACTCGGCACTTCGCGAACCCGGCACTCCCGCATCTCGCTGCTTGACAAGCGAACGCGCTGCCGCTATCTGAGCAGCACTCTCGGGCAGAGAGTGCTAATTCCGGAATTCTGGTCGAGTCCGAGGAGGTATTCATGGCATTCCGTCCATTGCACGACCGCGTGCTGATCAGGCGTGTCGAGTCGGAAGAAAAAACCGCCGGCGGCATCATCATTCCCGACACGGCGAAGGAAAAGCCGATGGAGGGCGAAGTGGTTGCGGCTGGTCCCGGCGCGCGCGGCGAGGATGGCAAAATTCAACCGCTGGAGCTCAGGTCGGGCGATCGCGTGCTGTTCGGCAAATGGTCTGGCACCGAGGTCAAGCTCGATGGCGAAGAACTGATCATCATGAAAGAGTCCGACATCATGGGCGTGATCGAGCGCGACGCGCCCGCCAGAAAGGTCGCTTGAGGAGCACAAAACATGGCAGCCAAGGAAGTCAGATTTCATTCAGATGCACGCGAGCGGATGCTGCGCGGCGTCGATACCCTAGCCAACACGGTCAAAGTGACTTTGGGGCCCAGGGGCCGCAACGTCGTCCTCGACAAATCCTTCGGGGCGCCGCGTATCACCAAGGACGGCGTCACTGTCGCCAAGGAGATCGAACTCGCCGACAAGTTCGAGAACATGGGCGCGCAGATGGTGCGCGAGGTGGCCTCGAAGACCAGCGACCAAGCCGGTGACGGCACGACGACGGCGACCTTGCTTGCCCAGGCGATCGTACGGGAGGGCGCCAAGGCGGTCGCAGCCGGGATGAACCCGATGGATCTGAAGCGCGGGGTCGATCTCGCCGTCGACGCGGTCGTCGATGACATCAAGAAGCGCTCGAAAAAGATCTCAACCAACGAAGAGATCGCGCAGGTCGGCACGATCTCGGCCAATGGCGAGCGTGAGATCGGCGAAATGATCGCTCAGGCAATGCAGAAGGTCGGCAATGAGGGGGTGATCACGGTCGAGGAGGCGAAGAGCCTCGAAACCGAGCTCGACGTAGTCGAGGGAATGCAGTTCGACCGCGGTTATCTGTCGCCGTATTTTGTGACCAACGCCGAGAAGATGATCGCCGAGCTCGAGAACCCGTATCTTCTCATCCACGAGAAGAAGCTGTCCGGTTTGCAGGCGATGCTGCCGGTTCTAGAGGCAGTCGTACAGAGCGGTAGGCCGCTGCTGATCGTTGCGGAGGATGTCGAGGGCGAGGCGCTTGCCACCCTCGTTGTCAACAAGCTGCGCGGCGGTCTCAAGGTGGCAGCTGTGAAGGCCCCGGGTTTTGGCGACCGCCGCAAGGCCATGCTCGAGGATATCGCGATCCTGACCAGCGGCCAGGTGATCAGCGAGGATCTCGGGATCAAGCTGGAGAACGTCACACTCGACATGCTGGGCCAAGCCAAGAGAATTCGCGTCGAGAAGGAAAACACGACGATCATCGATGGCGGCGGCAAAAAAGATGACATCCAGGGCCGTTGCACGCAGATCCGCCAGCAAATCGAAGAGACGACCTCGGATTACGACCGCGAGAAATTGCAGGAGCGGTTGGCAAAGCTCGCGGGTGGTGTCGCGGTGATCCGGGTCGGGGGTGCCACCGAGGTCGAGGTGAAGGAGAAGAAAGACCTGGTGGACGACGCGATGCATGCCACGCGCGCCGCGGTCGAGGAGGGAGTCGTCGCCGGCGGCGGGTCGGCCCTGCTTTACGCCTCTCGTGCCCTCGAAAATCTGAAGCCGGC
>JAFAHQ010000411.1 GCA_019237135.1 Alphaproteobacteria bacterium | reverse complement strand
TAGATGCCGGGCACCAAGGACGGGTTCGTCTGGTCGTCGTAATAGACGAGCTTAACCGGACGGCCGAGGAGCCCGCCCTTCTTGTTGGTGTCCTCGGCCCAGATTTGCATCGCGAGCAGCCCGGAGGTCCCGTTGACCGCAAGCCCGCCGGTCAGCGGCATGCTGAAGCCGATCGTGATCGGCACCCCCGACGGCGTCTCGGCCTGGGCCGTAACAAGAGTCGCGATCACGATCGCGCTAGTTGCGCCAATTCCCCCGATTAGCCTTTGAACCATGTTCCCTCCCGGCATTTCCATATTCGTAAAGCTACCTGCGGGCTTCCCGCACCCCCGTTGCCAGCGCCCGCACATCGGCGAGGACGGCGTCCACGAGCCCGGGTTTGGCGCGACCGTCCGGGTCGAGGTTGAGGGCAAGGCGCTGAACCAAGGCGGTGCCGACGACCGCGGCGTCGGCGGCACATGCCACTTGGGCGGCCTGTTCGGGGGTCCTGATCCCGAAACCGACGGCGATCGGCAACCGGGTGAACCGCCGCAGCCTTGCGACTGCAGTGACGACATCGGCGGAATCGGCCGAGCGGGTGCCGGTGATGCCGGCGATCGCGACGTAATAGAGAAAGCCGCTGGCGCGTTCTACGATCAGCGGCAGGCGGTGGTCGTCGCTGGTCGGTGTCGCAAGGCGGATCAAATCGAGACCGGCGTCGCGCGCGGGTGTAGCCAGCTCGCCGTCCTCCTCAGGCGGCAAATCGACGACGATGACCCCGTCGATCCCGGCCGCGACGGCATCGTGCGAAAAGGTCCCCGGGCCGTAGCGGTAGATCGGATTATAGTAACCCATCAGCACGATCGGGGTCGCCTCGTCGGCACGGCGCAGCTCGCTCGCTAGCGCGAGGGTGCCGCGCAAATTCATGCCCTGTTTCAACGCTCGCTGGCCCGCTTCCTGGATTACCGGTCCGTCGGCCATCGGATCGGAGAATGGCATGCCGATTTCGATCAGATCGGCGCCCGCCGCGGCGAGACCGGCGAACAGCCGGAGGGAGGTGTCGGAATCGGGGTCACCGGCGGTCAAATAGGTGACGAGCCCGACGCGGCCTTCCTCGCGCAGCGCTGCGAAGCGGCTCTCGATCCGGCTCACAGTTTGACCCCGAGATGGTCGGCGACGGCGAAGATGTCCTTGTCGCCGCGGCCGCACATGTTCATGACGATCAGGTGCTCGCGCGGCAGGGTCGGCGCGATCTTCGCGACGTGGGCCAGCGCATGGGCCGGTTCGAGCGCCGGAATGATGCCTTCCATTCGGCTCGACAGCTGGAACGCTTCGAGCGCCTCCTGGTCTGTAATCGAGACGTATTGGATGCGCCCGATATCGTGCAGCCAGGCATGCTCGGGGCCGACTCCGGGATAATCGAGACCGGCAGAAATCGAGTGCGCGTCGCGGATCTGCCCGTCCTCGTCCTGAAGCAGGTAACTCCGACTACCGTGTAACACGCCAGGTCTTCCGCCGGTCAGCGAGGCCGAGTGCAGCCCGGTCTCGATGCCATGCCCGCCGGCTTCGACGCCGATCATCGCCACATGGGGCATGTCGAGAAACGGGTGGAACAGCCCCATCGCATTCGAGCCGCCGCCGATGCAAGCCACCAAGGTGTCGGGGAGCCGGCCCTCCGCCTTCTCCAATTGGACGCGCGTCTCGTGACCGATGACCGATTGAAAATCGCGCACCATCGCCGGATAGGGGTGTGGGCCGGCGACCGAGCCGATCACGTAGAAGGTGTCCTCGACGTGGGCGACCCAGTCCCGCAAAGCCTCGTTCATTGCGTCCTTCAGGGTCGCCGTTCCTGAGTGGACCGGGATCACCTCGGCGCCGAGCAATTTCATGCGGAAGACGTTGGGTTTTTGCCGCTCGATATCGGTGGCGCCCATATAGACCACACAAGGCAGATCGAAGAGCGCGCAAGCGGTCGCCGTCGCCACCCCGTGCTGACCGGCGCCAGTCTCGGCAATGATGCGCCGTTTGCCCATCCGCCCGGCCAATAGTGTCTGGCCCAGCACATTGTTGATCTTGTGCGCGCCGGTGTGGTTGAGCTCGTCCCGTTTCAGATAAAGCTTGGCGCCGCCGAAATGGCGAGTAAGCCGCTCGGCGAAATATAACGGGCTCGGCCGCCCAACATAATGCTTAAGGTAATAGTCGAGCTCGGCGTGAAAGCCGGGATCTTGACGCGCTGCGCCATAGGCGGTCTCGAGCTCGAGCACAAGTGGCATCAAGGTCTCGGCGACAAAGCGCCCCCCATAGATGCCGAAATGGCCGCGCTCGTCCGGCCCGCCCCGAAGGCTGTTCGGAACCTGCATCCCGGTTCTCACCCGAGCGCGCGGGCGGCGGCGAGAAAAGCGTTGATCTTGTCGAGATCCTTTTCGCCGGGACGGCTCTCGACGCCGGAGGAGACATCGACCAACTCAGCACCGGAAATCCGCACCGCTTCGGGCAGCAGTTCGGCGGTCAACCCGCCCGACAGCATCCACTTGCGGCGCCAGGATCGGCCGGCGATCAGCCCCCAGTCAAAGGCGAGTCCGTTGCCGCCCGGCAGCGCCCCTGGTCGGCGCGGCGGCTGCGCGTCGAACAGCAGCAGGTCAGCGACCTCCTCGTAGAAGGTCGCGTCTAGCACATCTTCCGGCGCGGCGATCGCCACCGCCTTCATGACCGGCCGAGCGAAACGAAGTCTAGCGTCGGCGACCCGTTCCGGGCTTTCGTGGCCGTGGAATTGCAGAATATCGATCGGCGCCTCGGCGAGGACAGCGCGGATGGCGTCGTCGTCAGCATCGACAAATAGCCCGACCCGCGCGATCCCCGAGGGCACCGCGATGCAGAGCCGGGCCGCCTTATCCGCCGTGACGGCGCGCGGGCTCGGCGAATAGAAAACAAAGCCAAGATAGTCGGCGCCGCCCGCGATCGCGGCTGCCACCGCCGCCTCGGTCGACAGACCGCAGATCTTCGCGGCGATGCTCATTTACCGCTGTCGGCTTGCGGCGTGGGTGAAGGCGGTGGGGGCGAGGTGGCATTTGGGAAGGAGATGTCGACCCGCCCCTCGGCTTCCGACTGTTTCGCCGCGGTGATCTCAGCTTCCCGGTGTTGCCGAGAGACGCTACGCAGCGTGGCATAATAATCGAGCGAGTTGCGTTCCAACTCGTCCAAATCGTGGAGATGCTGCGCGCGCACATCGACGAAATTGGCGCCCCCGGTCGCAACACCAGCGTAGGTCGCCGGCGCGCCGCCGACGAAGGTCAGCGGGTTGAGTGCCAGGTCGACGGCGGTTCCCAACGCGTCGCGCGGATTTGACGGACCGAGCAGGGGCAATTCGACAAACGGCCCCTCTCCGACACCCCACACGGCCAATGTCTGACCGAAATCCGCCTTGTGCGGCGGCAATCCCCATTTCGCGGCGACATCCACCATCCCGACAGCCCCGACCGTCGTGTTCACCGCCAGACGCTGAGCCGACTCCCAGGCGTGCTTGACATTCCCCTGCAGCAGATCGTTGAGGGCAACGGCCGGCTCCTTGAGATTTTGCACGACGTTGTGTACCCCGGTCTGGACAACCTCCGGGACGTGTTCGGTGTAGGCTTGGGCGACCGGCCTCATGACGGCGTGATCGGCAGCGAGATTGGCCTTGAAGATCGCTCTGTTCACTCCTTCCGCGGGATCGTTATCCGAATCGGCGTCGTCGGCCCCCGGCGGATCGCTCGACGCGGACGCGCATCCCGTACAGAGCAGCAATAGACCGAGCAGCACAGCCGACGCGGCTCGCACCGCTCTTTCACGATCTGCTCTCCGAACCGCGCAAAACACCGTGATCCTCTCAGTTGGACCGGGTCGAGGGGAGTTCATTGTCCCGAGCGTGATCCGCCGCGTCAAGGCGGCGACAGACGGCGGGCCGAGGGCCAACCGAGCGGTCGCTATTGCTTGCCGCATGCCGCGTCATAGACCAGCTTCGCGGTCGCGATGTCTTCTATGGCGATCCCGACGGATTTGAACACCGTCGTCGTTGATATCGGAGCCTCCTTGGCTCCGGCAAATATCTCGCCGATTTCGGCATAGATCTTACCCTTCGATAGGATCACGTCTCCGGATTCCTTCAGAGCGGCCTCACGCGAATCGACGATCAGAGTGTTGGCCATAGCCTTGTCGTCGAGCTCCCGCCAATCAGGCCGTGGAGAGCCTACGGCGTTGACATGCGCACCCGGCTTGAGCCAAGCGCCTTTAAGGATCGGCTGCAGCGCATTGGTTGCGGTCACGATGACGTCGGCGCCGCGCACCGCGGCCTCGACAGGCATCGCCTTGGCCTTGTGCTGTTCTGCAAACAGCCTGGCATGCTCGGTCGTCCGGCTCCACACGCGAACTTCGTCAAATTGGCGGACCAGCGACAGCGCCTGGAGATGGGCGCGCGCCTGCACGCCGCTTCCGAGCAAGGCCAATATGCGGCTGTCGGCCGCTGCCAGCCGCCTCGTCGCTGCTGCCGAGACTGCGGCGGTCCGCATCTCGGTGATCAGCCGGCCATCCATGACCGCCAGCGGTTCGCCGGTATCCGGGCGGAACAGCAGGACCATGGCCAGATGTGTCGGCACGCCCGAACCGGCGTTCCCGGGGTAGAAGCTGACGAGCTTCACACCCATGGCATCGTCCGCAACTGCCGGCATGATGCCGAGATATCGTTTTCCCTCCTCGATCGTCATCATATTGCGCACCGGCTGAAGAACCCGCCCGAGCGAAAAGCCCGCCAATGCAGTCTCCATTGCGGCGATCAGCGGGTCCCAGCGCAACAGATGGCCCACTCTTTCCTCATTCAGATACATCACCATTAAATTCATCCGGAGACCGCCAAGTCGAATATGATGATTGACGACGGCTCCCCGTGCGTGTCAAGGAGCCGGAGCCCGTGAGAGAGCAGCCATGTCCGTGCCGATCAAGCCGCTCGTATTTGTTGTCGCCGCCCTCGCCAGCCCGGCGGCGCAAGCTCAGCTGCTGGGACCGACTTTCGAATCCAACATCACGCTGACGCGGGCAGACCTCGACATGCTGCGCCAGACGGTAATCCAGCAGATCCACGGCAAGCCCGTCGGTACAACCGCTTCCTGGAGCAATCCGGACAGCAAAAACTCGGGAACCATCAAGCTCCTGAAAAAATTCACGGCCAGGAATATGCGCTGTGAGGAAATCGGATATACGTTGGTGACGACTGCGAGCGCCGTCTCACCCGAGCACTACGTGCTCGACAGCTGTCTTCAGCCCGACGGGAGCTGGAAAATTTTGTAAACGCTATCCCTCGGGCATGATAGTTAAAGGTTATTGCGCAGCACTGGCGGTGCGTGTTCTCTCGCGCATCATCGCTAGAAGCCCACCAACTTGACCGCCATGACGCTGGATTACTGAGGCAAATTCCGAGCGTTGCGTCACCAGCATACTAATGCCCTCGATAATCACGTCGTTGATCTTGAAGGAGCCGTGGTCGGCGATGAGCCGCCAGTCGACCTTGACGGGCGGCTCGCTACCCGTGCTGATGATATCCGTCGAGACGATAGTCCCGCCCTCGTCGGTTCGACTGCCGCGAACCCTGAACGTCTCACCGTTGAAATTGGAGAGGCGGGTTCCATAGACGAACACCACATAGTCCTCGAACAGTCTCAGAAATTCCTGCTGCTCCTCCTCGCTTGCGCTACGCCAATACCGGCCGAGAACGAAACGGGCGATGCCGGGGCCGTCAAAATCCGCCTGAAACAATTGGCGAAACCGCGCCAGCCGCTCTGTAAGAGGGGCCTTCTTGCTGAGAACCTCGACAGCACCGTTCCACAATTCGTTCATAAAAACGTTCGCATCTGCGGCAATGGCGTTCGGCGCGGCGCTCAGCGATGCCGAAGCGATCAACACCGACAGGATGGTTAGAA
>JAFAHQ010000118.1 GCA_019237135.1 Alphaproteobacteria bacterium | reverse complement strand
ACGTCGCCGGGGTCATCGAGCTCGCATTGCGAGCCGCTGAAGTCCGCCGATCGGCGGCCCGGCCGACGAATGACCTCACTGCCTACGATCTCTATCTGCGCGCGCTTGCGACCTATTATCCAATAACCTTGCGACCTATTATCCAATATCCAATAACAAAGGAGGGACTTCTCAAGGCTCTGGAATTGCTCCAACAGGCGATAGCGATCGATCGGCACTGTGGTCCGGCACTGTCCTTGGCGGCGATGTGCCAAATGCGGCTCTTCAGAGAGAGCTGGGCCGAAGAGCCCGAGGCGGCGAACCGTCAGGCCGTCGATCTCGCTCGTCAGGCGCTCCCGGTGGCGGGCGACGACCCGGGTGTCCTAGCCAATGCGGCCTTTGTACTAGCCAATTTCGGCGAGGATATTGGCGCCATGATGGCGCTGATCGACCGTGCCCTGACGATCACCCCGAGCTTCTCCTACGGCTGGTTTTTGAGTGGCGTTCTCAGGCTTTGGGCCGGGCAGCACAATCTCGCGATCGAGCATGCGCAGACTGCGCTGCGGCTAAGCCCAAGCAAGCGAACCGGTACGCCGCTGAGCTTGATCGGCGAAGCTCATTTCTTCAAACACGATTTTGACGAAGCGGCCTCCAAGCTGCTCGTGTCCATTCAAGAAAATCCGGGTTATCCGCACTCGTACCGGGTTCTCGCTGCGTGCTACGTCCATATGGGGCGACTCGATGAAGCGCGCGCGATCATTGCACGGCTGCGCCTCATTACTCCTGACTTGATGGCGAGCGCTGCGCAGCTGCGCAGCCCCGCTGACCGCGAACTGTTTCTGTCGGGCTTTCGCATGGCAGCGGGCGAAGCGGGATAAAGTCGACGAGCCGGCTTGCTGATCCTTGCCCGGAGGCGAACATGGACCAGCCTTCGCGCACGCCGCTTGACAATCCCCTGGATGTTCCCTTTATGTTCTTTATAGCGGGCCGCGAAAGAGCGCGGGGGGTGAACTGTCGGGATGGAAGCGATAGCCACTATCCTCCATGCGGACCTGGACGCCTTCTACGCGTCGGTCGAGCAGCTGCTCGACCCTTCGTTGCGCGGCAGGCCGATCGCCGTTGGCGGCGGGGTTGTGCTTGCCGCTTCTTACGAAGCCAAGGCGTTCGGGGTCCGCAGCGGGATGCCCGGACGGCGGGCGCGCGAGCTCTGTCCGCAACTCACCTTTGTCAGCGGCCATTTCAAGGAGTACCAGCGGCTGGGCGACGCCGCCATCCAGGTGTTGGGTGATTTCACGCCCCTCGTCGAGCGGATTTCCATCGACGAGGCCTTTGCCGACGTCGCGGGCTGCACCCATCTCTTTGGTCCGCCCGCGGAAATTGCCAAAGCAATTCGACACCGCGTGCGGACGGAGCTGGGACTGCCGATCTCTATCGGCGTGGCGCGCACCAAGCACCTCGCGAAGATCGCCTCGCAAGTGGCCAAGCCCGACGGGCTGGTGGTCGTCGATCCCGAGACCGAACTCGATTTCCTTCACGACCTGCCTGTCGAGCTGATGTGGGGCGTGGGCCCGGTCACCAAGGCGCGCTTGGCCGATATCGGCGTGCTGACCATCGGGCAGCTGGCGAGGAGACCGCGAGGCTCGCTGGAGCCGTTGCTCGGCCACGCGGCGGGGCAGAAGTTGGCGGCGCTGGCGTGGAACCGCGATCCACGGGAAATCAAGACGCATCGTCGAGCACGATCGGCCGGAGCACAGTCAGCGATCGGCAAGAAGCCCGCTGAAGAGCGAGTTTTCCGGCCCACGTTGCGCCATCTTGCGGACAGGGTCGGCTCCCGGCTCCGGGCCAAATCCCGGCTCGGCCGGACTGTGTCGGTGCGGGTGCGGTTCGCTGATCTCCGCTCCGTCACTCGCTCCGCCACCTTGCCGGCGCCGATCTCGGCGACTGCAATCCTTGCTGAGATCGCCGAGGACCTGGTGCGTGGCGCCCTGGCAAATCATCCTGATCAGCAGTCCATTTCGCTGCTGGCGATCTCGGTGTCTAATCTCGAGAAACACTCGGTGGTGCAGCTGGAACTCCCGCTCGGACTCGAAGATGAGGAGCGCCGTCCCGGCTCCAAAAAGGGGATGGCGCGATGGGTGGTCGACCGCGCCGTCGACACGATCCGCGGTCGCTTCGGGTGGGAGGCGGTCGGATACGGGTCGGCCGCGTTGGAGGCCTCCCGTTCCGTTCCTGACGAGTTCCGAGAACTCGCCGAAAAGGACCTCTGACCATCGCTGCGCAGGCTTGGGCCCCGGGTCGCAGCTGCGGCGCGCGAGACCGCGTAGACTGCCGTGCGATGCTTGTCCGCTCGACAGCTTTGCCCATAAATTGCTCGACCGTGTGACGGGTAGAACGCGACCGGAGAACCCGAATGGAAGGCCGCAAGGCTGATCTGTTGCAGCGGATCGAGAGCGACCGCGAGGTGCTGCTCGATTTCCTGCGCGGTTTCATCCGCTGTCCGAGCCCGAACCCGCCCGGCGATACGCGCGAGGCGGCAGACCACATCCGCAGGTTGCTGGAGCTACATGGCGCCGAATATCGGGTCATCGCGCCCAACGAGGTGATGCCGAACATCGTCGCGACGTTCGAGGGCGGGAAACCCGGTCGTCACCTGGCACTCAACGGCCATATGGACTGCTTCCCGGTGGGCGACGGGGCCGGCTGGACGCACGACCCGTGGGGCGCCGAATTGATAGACGGCCGCATCTATGGGCGCGGCGCGTGCGACATGAAATGCGGCACCACCGCGTCGGTTTTCACCTATCTGTACTTGCGCGAACTGCGCGACGAGCTCTGTGGCCGGCTGACATTGTCGGCGGTGTCGGACGAAGAAACTTTCGGCCCCTACGGCGCCCGCTACCTGTCCGAGCACCACCCGGAGGTGTTCGGCGACACCTGCCTCAACGGCGAGCCAAGCAGCCCGTGGACCTTGCGCTTTGGCGAAAAGGGCCCGCTATGGCTCGAATTCAGCGTGCGCACCAAGGGCGCACACGGCGCTTATACGCATGCCAGCAAAAGCGCCACCGCGATCGCGGCGAAGATCATTGGCGCGCTCGAAGCACTGGAGGATATCCCGGCGCCCGAGGCAAGCAATATTGCCGCCGCGCTCGATTTGGCCGCGCCCGCCATCGATCGCGCGCAGGGGCCGGGGGCAGCCAGGAACACACGGCGGGTCACGGTCAATCCGGGGGTCGTGCGCGGCGGGCTCAAGGTCAACATGGTCGCCTCCGATTGTACATTCGAGGTCGATGTCCGCCTGCCGATCGGGCTAGATGCGCCACAGATCCTTGCCGAGGTGGACAAGATCGTCGCGCTCTACCCGGAGGTCACCTATCGCCAGATCAACTACAATCCGCCGAGCTGGTGCCCTCCCGATGCCGAGATGGCGCAGCTGGTGCGCGCCAATGCCAAGGAAATCGCCGGCATCGACCCCGTCCCGATTGTCAGCCTCGGCGGCACCGACGCGCGGCTGTGGCGCTACAAGGACGTTCCGGCGATCGTCTATGGTCCATCACCGACCGGGATGGGCAGCGTCGACGAGAACGTAATGGTCGAGGAGTTCTTCCACGTCGTCAAATGCCATGTCCTCTCTGCTTACGACTACATGAGCCGACCCGGATGAAGGAGTTTGGTCACACTGTGAACCCCTCCCCCTCGATGGGTCCCGGATGGGGGAGGGGTTGGGAGGGGGTGAAAGCCGCCTCGAGGGGAGTTCCTCGGCAACATCACCCCCACCCTGACCCGCCCCCATCAAGGGGGCGAGAACGCATTAGGGAGCTAATCGCAATGAGTACTATCCAACCAAACGGGATTCTCGAAGACGATGCGCCGCTCACGCCAGTGTACGGCACGCCGATCGATCACCCGGGCGCCTGGGAGGTCGCCGATTTCAAGTCTCCGGCGGATTACACGATCGAGTTCGACGCGATCCACTTGCGCGACATCGAGCGTGCCATGCGCCAGATCAAAGCCGCCGGCCTCGGTCTCGACGATTTGCGGCGCGAGGATTTCGAGGTTCCGTCATTGCAGCCGCTCATCGACGAAATCCGATGCCAGATCGGGGATGGGCGCGGCTTCGTCGTGGTCCGCCGCCTGCCGGTCGAGGACTACTCGAAAGAGGAGATCGGCATGATCTTCTGGGGGATCGGCACGCATCTCGGGAACGGCCTGTCGCAAAGCGTGATGGGCGACCGGCTCGGGCACGTAAAGGATTTCAGCCGCGAGGACCCGCTGGCGCGCGCCTACCGCAACAAGCAAGAGCTGTCGCCGCACACTGACTCCTGCGATTTGGTCGGGCTCGCCTGTCTGCGAATTGCGGAGTCGGGCGGCGTATCGCGGCTGACC